>NZ_FQZD01000010.1 GCF_900141835.1 Propionispora hippei DSM 15287
TTCTTTTTCGAGCTGTCGCTCGGAACGGATGCCATAAAGATAGCCAATAAAGATCATTTTGAAAAGGACAATCGGATCTACGGGTGGTCGTCCATTATCTTGACAATAGTAGGGGGTGGTCTTCTCGTATATAAACGAAAAATCTATGTATTTATCTATCTTTCTAAGCAGGTGATCTTCAGGAACTAATTGATCAATACAAACTAATTCGAATTTCATCTGCTGAGGTGCTCGTTCTTTAAGCATACTCTACCTCCTAACAAAATTAGGTCCATGCAGAATTAATTCTACATGGACCCTCAAAAACCATTTTCATACTATATACTTTTTCAACAAGCTGAAGTAAAGAGACTGCCATATTAGGCAGTCTCTTTACTTTGGCCCGCAGTCTTTATGTGCTCTTCCAGGGCACTGACCAACTGATCGGCGCAGGATGTTGTTTTGTTGCCACAGCGGATGCCTCTCAGGCGGGTAATGACCTCCTCCAGTTCCATGCCTTCGACCAGTTTGGCTATGGCCTGGAGATTGCCGGGACAGCCGCGGGTGAAGGATACCTGACTGAGCCGGTTGTCCTTAATGTCGAAGGAAATGGCCGTGGAGCAAACGCCGGCGGTCTGATAAGTAAACATAATGAAAAATCCTTTCTATTGGAAAATGAAGTTTTCTGGCGCTTGCCGGCCGGACACAGTGATTCGTTTTCTGGCGGCACAGCAGGAGAAACATATAGGTTTATTCTAACCCTTCGCCGGTATTCCCGCAAGAGGGTCAAATAGCTGGTTAGTACATATGTTCCGTTACGGGCAGGATTTTTTCCAAGAACCTGCGAATAGTAGACCATAATGATTAACTGAGGTGTGTCTTCAAATTAACAGAATGGTTAATAACCGGTGATTTTGATTGTTTGAAGACATGCGTTAGATGCAATAGGAGTATGGGTGTGGAAAAACTCGAAGGTATCGTTGAAACCATAACATTTCAGAGCGAGGACGGCAGCTTTAGCGTACTGAAGCTTAAGCCGCTGGAGGGCCGTACGACCGTCGCCGTGGTGGGAGCTATTTCGTCGCCGTTGGTGGGTGAACAATTGGAGCTGAGCGGCGAGTGGGTAGAACACGCCCGGTTTGGCCGGCAGTTCAAGGTAGGTTCCTGCAAGCGAGTTGCGCCGACCGATGTTAAGGGACTGGAGCGTTTCCTGGCTTCCGGTGCCATCAAAGGGATTGGTCCGGCTATGGCGGCCCGGCTGGTCAAGAGTTTTGGCTTGAAGGTGCTGGAAGTCATTGAGTTTGCGCCGCACCGGCTGGTGGAAGTCGAGGGCATTGGCAGCAAGAAGGCCGAGATGATCCGTGCTTCGTTTGGCGAACAGTCCGAGATGCGGGAACTGATGCTGTTTCTGGAAAGCCATGGCGTCACCGGTGCTTATGCGGCAAAGATTTATGCCCAGTACGGTTCCTTCTCGGTGGAAGTGCTGCAGGACAATCCATACCGTTTGGCGGCCGAAGTGGACGGCATCGGCTTCCGCACCGCCGATCAGATCGCCCGGTCGCTGGGGGTGGAGAAAAATCACACCGACCGGTTGACGGCGGGAATTGATTTTGCCCTGCTGCAGACGGCCCAGGCCGGTCACTGCTGTGTACCTGAGGAACTGCTGGTGCAGGAAACGGCCAAGCTGCTGCTGGCGGACAGTGCCGAAATTGCCGTCCACCTGTCCTCGCTGATTAAAGGAGGCCGTCTGTGTACCGAGGATTTTCACGGCATGGTGCTCATCTATCCTCAGTATTTGTACTATGCTGAAAAGCGGGTTGCCGCGCGTTTGCTGGAACTAAAGGACAAGGCCAAACAGGCTCCTCACAGCGATTTCAGTCAAATTGTTACCGACTGGGAGGCGGCTGCCGCCATTCAACTGGCCCCTGCCCAGCGGCAGGCTATCGAGGCGGCGCTGGAGCACGGCGTGCTGACGCTGACCGGCGGTCCGGGGACGGGGAAAACCACGGTTGTCAAGGGGATTTTGGCTGTTTTGGAGCAGGCCGGGTTTAAAATCCTGCTGGGGGCGCCAACCGGCAGGGCGGCCAAGCGGCTGGCGGAAACGACCGGACGGGAGGCTTCCACCGTGCACCGATTGTTGGAGGCGACCGGCGGCGCCGAGGGAGCAGCGTTGTTTGCCCGCGATGAGGACAATCCTTTGGATGCCGATGTGGTCATTATTGACGAGGTATCAATGATGGACATTGCGCTGATGGGGTATTTCCTAAGAGCAGTGCCTGACGGCTGCCGGGTTATTCTGGTCGGTGATGTTGACCAACTGCCGGCGGTAGGCCCCGGCTCGGTGTTGAAAGATATTCTGCGTTCCGGCAGTGTGCCGGTGGTCCGGCTGACTGAAGTGTTCCGGCAGGCTGGCGAAAGCATGATTGTGTTAAACGCTCACCGGATTAATAAGGGACAGCCGCCGGATGTGACGAGCAGTCTGGAGTTTCAGTTTATTGAAATGGCATCAAGTGAGTTAACGGCGCAGAAAATAGTCGATCTGTGCTGCCGGCAACTGCCGGAAGAAGGCTACGATGCGCTGCAGGAGGTGCAGGTTCTGGCACCTATGCACCGCCTGGACTGCGGCGTGGAAAATTTAAACAAGCTGTTGCAGCAGGCCCTGAACCCCCGGCAGGAGGGAAAAGAAGAAATTAACGGCTTGCATCAATCCATCCGGGAAGGTGACAAGGTGATGCAAACCCGCAATAACTATATCAAGGGTGTGTTTAACGGCGATATCGGCTATGTGGCGGCAGTGGAGGAGGGCCGGGTACGGGTGCGCTACCCGGAGCATGAGGTGGTGTATGAGCACGGCGAGGTGGACGAGCTTAAGCTGTCCTATGCGATGAGTGTGCATAAAAGTCAGGGCAGTGAATATCCGGTAGTGGTAATGCCGTTGGTGCCGGGGCATCATATCATGCTGCAGCGCAACCTCTTGTATACGGCGGTGACCCGGGCCAAGGAGCGGGTGGTGCTGCTGGGGACCAAGGCGGCGCTTCATACCGCACTGGCCAATGACCGGACTAAGAAACGTTACTCGCTGCTGGCCGAGCGCCTGCGGGGTGAGACCTTGTGCTGAAAAAGCTGTGGCTTGCCTGGCTGGATCTTGTCTATCCGCCGAAGTGTCCGGCCTGTCGTAGCTCTGTAGCCGAACAGGGAGCCTGGTGTACCCGCTGTCTCCATGTCATCAGCCGGCCGCCGCTGGAGGCGGCCATGCAGGTACGGCGGCTGCGGGCGCTCGATGACTGTCTGATATTATACGAATATGCCTATGGCCTTAAGCGGCTGTTGCACGATATGAAATTCCGCCGGGACGAGCGACAGGTGGCGGCACTGGTCTGGCTGCTGGACAGGGCTTTGGCCGGAAAAACACTGCCGGCTTATGAATGGGTAATTCCGGTGCCGCTTGCCGCCGGCCGGCTTAAAGAACGGGGCTATAACCAGACGGAGCGGATTTTCGAACCCTGGTGCCGGGAGGCCTTTCCCGGAGTCTGGCAGCCTGATTTGCTGGTGCGGCGGCGCGATACACAGCCCCAGTGGGAGCTGAGTCTGGGGGAGCGGCGGCGCAATGTAAAAGGCGCGTTTTCCGTAACGCGCCCTCAGGAGGTCAAAGACCGGCATATTTTATTGGTCGACGATATTTTCACCAGCGGCGCTACGATGGACGCCTGCGCCCAAGCGTTAAAACAAGCCGGCGCAGTTCGGGTGAGCGGTCTGGCCTTGGCCGGTGGCTAGCCCAAGGCGTCGATAAAGGCTCTGACCACTTCCGGATCAAGGGCCATGCCGGACAGACTCAACAGTTCCCGGACAGCCTCTTCCTTGGTCTTAGCCCAATTTTGCGTACAGGGATTGATGAACCGGTCGTAATGGTCGGCTACGGCAATAATCCGGGCGCCCAGGGGAATGTTAACCCCTTTCAGCCGTTTAGGGTAGCCTTTGCCGTCCCAGCGCTCATGGTGATAACGGATATAGGGGATGAGCTCCTGGCAGCAGGCGATGTTTTCCAGCATGTTGCTGCCCGCGTTACAGTGGTTTTTGTAAACGCTCAGTTCCCGCGTCGAGAGATAGGGCATTTTAGCCAGAATGGCACTGGGCACAGTGATCTGTCCCAGGTCGTGCAGCATAGCCGCGCAACGGATCCGCTCAATTTCTTCCCGGGGCAGGCGCATTTTTGCGGCAACGCTTACCGCATAGTTGGCCACCTGGTGGCTATGCAAATATAAGTTGGTGCTTTTCAGTTCGATCAGATGCATGAGATTGGTCATCATGGCGCCCAAAGTCTCTGTATTCGCGTAGATTTCAGGAGGGTGCATTAAGGTAAGCATATACACGACAAACTGCCTTTCCTCATAAAGTCAAATATAATGTAATTTAGCCAAAAAGTGATATAATCCTGCTTGTTTGAAAAAAAAACTGACGAATTGTGCAGACACTGTCAAAACAGACTGGTACAAGCAGGGAAAAACCATTATAATAAGAATACAGATTAGAGCGTGTTTTCAAACTATCCGAAACGCTCCCTGACGGCGCTTTTTGGGTCATACTTCGTTAAATTTTTTGAAATAGGGACCACTATTCCTGTGGAAATTTAACTTGTCTGGTGCAAAATCACTCGACATGGATTATTCAATTAGTTTGAAAGCACACACTGGCGGTTGCCAGAACGGGGAAGGGGTCGGTATTATGGGCTTGAAAAATTGTCCGGAATGCGGAAAAATATTTGTGGATAGTCCTGCCGGAATGTGTCCGGCTTGTGTGGAGCAGGAAGAGCGGGACGAAATAAAGATTGTTGATTTTTTGCGGGAATCGGGCAATGCCGCCTCGATCGAAGAAATTCATGAGTCCACAGGCGTAAAGGAAAGAACTATCCTGCACATGATGCGTAAGGGCCGGTTTATGGGCGATTTTGAAATTAGCTATGCCTGTGAGTCTTGTGGTGCTCCGATTGTGGAAGGCCGGGTATGCGCGGCCTGTAGTAAAAATATCATCAACCAGATGAAGCAGTCAGCGGAAAAGGAAGCGCAGAAATCGCTGGAATTTAAAAAAGCCGGTCGGATGTACAGCAATCTTGATAAAAAATAAAAAGAAAACCGTAATTAGGCGATACATGGAGAAAATAAGATATAATCTTATAAAACCGATGAAAATGAGAGATAAACGATTTTGGGCAGGGATTAATATCCTTGCTTTTTTTTTCGATACTTATATAGAGGAAAATCTGGTGCCTTGTGTTAGTCAAAGTAGTTTAAATGATCAAGGCATTGGAAAGTGCGAGGTGCGTTAGCGTGATTATTTCAGGAAAACAAGTACAAAGTATCGTAAAAGTTTACGGAGAACAAAACAAGCTGAATAAGGGAGTTAAGCAGGAAAAACCGGAGGCGGCCAAATCACAGGATGAAGTTATCCTTTCCGCTAATGCCCAGGAGTTTGGTCAGTATCTGTCAAGCCTGCAAAGCATGTCCGGCGTAAGGCAGGATAAGGTGAATGATCTGTCCGAACGGGTTCAATCCGGCACCTATAAAATGGATGCCCGGGCGGTTGCCGAAAAGATGCTGGGCTTTTAGCCAATAAATATTGTTAGGGAGAGAATAACGGTGGAAGAGTTATGCAATAAATTAACGGTGCTTCTGACCGATATGCTGCAAGTGTATACCAACATTCTGGCACTGGGCAAACGGAAAAAGGATGCCTTGGTAGCCGGTAAGGTTAATGAACTGGAGACAATCACCAAGGAAGAGGAGCAGCTCATTCTGCAGGCAGGCAAGCTGGAAAAGACGAGAACGGGCATTACCCAGGATATTCTTGCTAAAAGCGGACTGCAGACGGATAAGCTGACGCTAACCGAAATCAAGGATTTAGCCGGTAGCGATATAGCGGAACAGTTATCCCGCCTGGGCGATGAGCTGGGTGCCGCGCTGCAGGAAATTAAAGCAACGAATGAGCTCAATACCAAGCTGATTCAGCGGGCTATGGCCTATGTGGATTATAACATAAATATTTTGACACAACACAGCACCGGTCCCGTCTATGCGGCGCAGGGCCAGGCCGGGAAAAGCGTGCAATCCCGGATGCTGGTTGATCAGAAGGCATAGAGGTGGTTATTTCATGAATTCTACTTTTGGCGGCTTGAATACAGTTATACGCGGTCTGGCGGCTCAGCAGGCCGGCTTGGATACGGTAGGTCACAACGTTTCCAATGCCAATACAACCGGCTATTCACGGCAGACGGTGAATCTGGTCACGACAACTCCGGATACCCTTTATTCCAATAACGGCACCATGCAAAAGGGCAGCGGGGTTAATGTGCAATCCATTACCCGGATCCGTGATTTTTTAATTGACAAGCAAATGTGGGAAGGCATTTCCACCCTGAATGCCGGCAAGTCGAAACAGGACTCGTTAAGCAAAGTGGAAACCATTCTGAACGATACATCAGACACCGGCGTACAGTCGGTAATGAATGATTTCTGGGATTCCTGGCAGACGCTGGCGACCAGCGCTTCCGACGATGGAACGCGGATGGCCGTGCGGGAACAGGGCGTGACTTTGGCTAATACCATTCAAACGGCAGCCAGCCAGTTGACTGATATGGTAAGCGATATTAACGATACAATTACGACAAAAGTAAAGAGCATCAATCAACTGACGTCGGAAATCAGCAGTCTTAACAAGCAGATTTTTGCCGTCGAGGCGGGAGGCACCGATAATGCCAACGATTTGCGTGACCGCCGGGACGCTTTGGTAGACGACCTGTCGGGGATGGTGGATGTCCGGGTCACTGAGGACAGTTCGGGCCGGTATATTATCCAGAGTGCCAGTACGACCCTGGTTAGCGCTACCGACTACACTGCATTGAAGACGGTATCCTCAAAGGATGCTGATTATGGTTATAGCCTTGTGAATGTTGCCGATGCGCAAACCGGACAGGTGCTTAACTTTACCAATGGCGAATTGAGCAGCATGATTGATATGCGGGATAATGCTTCGACCGGTATAAAAAGCTATCTTAACAATCTAAGCACCATGAGCCAGTTTTTGCTAACTGATTTTAATGCCGTGCATAAGACTGGCTATGGTACGAATAACAGTACCGGGAATAATTTCTTTGGCGATGCGTCAGCTGATTATAGTGACGCAACAGCTACGGCGTCTTATACTAAAGCCGACTGGATTGACAAACTGGCGGTGAATCAAGCTTTGTTTACGACAGACGGTTTGGCAAAGATTGCTGCCAAAACCTCGGCCAACGCAATTGCGGTGACGCAAAGCAATACCGGCGGCGGGGCAGCGAGTATTGCTTCAGCAACCGGTAACTATACAAATGGCGACACGGCTACGTCGGTAAAGGTAAATCTTACCGTTGCTGCCGGAGTTGTGACGAAAGTTTCCTATTCTACTTCGACCGATGGCGGAAAAACCTGGGGTACGTCGACCGATATAGCGGGCGCCGGTCCTTATACCATGACGATTAATGGTATTACCGTGAATTTGAACGTGGCGGCATCGGCTTCCAACCAAACCGGCGACCAGTACAATTTTACGTTGTCAAAGGGTAATGTGGCCAGCGGTGATAATGCGGTGAATTTAAGTAAACGGTTAAAAAACGACACCAGTGCGCTGTTGGGAAATAAAACGCTGGATGGTTACTATTCCACAGTGGTTACCTCACTGGGAGTTCAAAGTCAAAACGCAAAGCGGCTGACCACCAATCAGCAGACACTGGTGAACCAGACGACTAATTGGCGGGCTTCGGTTTCGGGAGTAAGTACCGATGAGGAACTGACGAATATGATCCGGTTCCAAAAAGGCTACAGTTCGGCGGCTAGGGTACTGACCGCGATGGACGAAATGCTTGATAAATTAATCAATGGTACCGGCACAGTCGGCAGATAAGGAGTGTGAAGTACTTTGCGGATAGCTACCAATATGATGAGTTATAATTTCCTGAACAGCCTTAATACATCTCTGGAGCAGCAAAATAAGCTACAGGAGCAATTGACCGACGGCAGAGCTATTCACCGTCCGTCCGATGATCCGGTAAAAGCTTCACGGGATCTTCGGTATCAGACTAATTTGGGTATTAACACACAATATACGCAAAATCTCCAGGATGCCCAATCCTGGATGAATACAACGGACGGCGCTATGACTGACTTGAGTTCGGTGATGATTAAACTCAAAGAATTGGTAGTCAGCGCCGATGATACCAAGCCGCAGGATGCGCTAAATACCATTGGTCATCAGGTTGACGAACTGATCAACCAGGTGGTGCAGCTAGGCAATACGCAACTGGGCGACCGCTATGTTTTTGGCGGAGAAAACGACACGACGCAACCCTTTGTGCGGACCACTATCCAAGATCCCCAGTCAGGATTAAGTAAAGAAGTGGTTGTTTACAACGGAGATGATACCAAATTATCCATGCCGATTAAGAATGGTGCAGCCGATCCTACTCAAGACAGTGTAAATCTGACGGGAGTAGATGTTTTCGGCCCGGCGGAAAATACTTTTGGCCGATCCACGTTATCCGTATTGAATCATTTGCTTGATATCAAAAATGAACTTACTAAAACCTCTACCATAAGCCAGACTAATTCAAACGGTGGGATTGGGACAGTTGGCGGTACCTATACAGGGGTCGGATACCAAAGTTATAATGTTCGTATTGACAGTGCGCCAGGTGGAGTAGTAGATGGAGCTTCTGTTTCGATGGATGGCGGCAATACCTGGACAAGTGTGCCGGCGGCTAACCTTACTGTCGGCAGTGCCACGGGTCCGACGGTTATTGATCTGGGACAGGGGGTTACCTTTAGTATTGCTGCCGGCAGCGGTAATACGGCTCATACTGTGGGCAGCACCGGCGATGTATATTCTTTCCGGGTGCCCCAGGCAGCACCTACGGTGAAGCAGAGCAATAGCGCCGGCGGAACCGCTACGGTAACGGGTACATATACCAAGACAGAAGCGACAAATTATAGTATCCGTGTCACAGGGGTAGACACCACCGGTCAGGTTACGGGTGCCGAGTTTACGACAGATCAGGGAACAACCTGGACGGCTGTGCCATCGCTGACGGCAGGAAATCCGGCGGTCGTTGGATTAACGAACGGAATTCAACTGAATATTGCTGCCGATGCGGATAACGCTGTTGGGAATACCTACTCCTTCCAGGTGCCGCAGGATACCAAGTCGGATGTGAAATGGCTATCCGGCGTGGCGACAAACTACGTGCTGGACGACCACAACATGCAGCTTAAGGCGCAGACCCAGCTAGGCACCCGGATGTCGATGTATGAAATGGCTGCCAGTATGATGGCAAATCAAAGTTCGGTTATTCAGACAGATATTGCCAGTAACGGTAGTATTGATATAGCCAAAGCCATTACCGATTTTAATACCAGCCAAACCTTGTATCGAGCCGCCTTGGCGGTAGGCGGGCGGATCATGCCGCCGTCGCTGGTGGATTTTCTAAGATAGCCGGCACAATGAGCAGGGAGTTGATTATAGATGCTTCAACTCAGGATTTCCCAACAGAATGTTAAAGCCCGGCTGGATATTCAAGACCCTTTTTTGCGGCTGAAAACTACCGAAGTGAAGGTTCAGATTTCTTCTGAACCGGTTAAATTGGAACTTAGCCAGCCTGCGGGAGACTTGTCAATTGACCAATATCCCAGCAACTATTCCCGGGGCAACAGGAACTTTATGGACTTTGACCGGGAAAATGCCAGAAAAGGTATGCAAGCGCTGCAGGATTTTATCGGCAAAATTGCCCGGGAAGGAGTTATGTTGTCGGAAATTGAACATAAGGGTAACCCCTTAGCGCAATTAGCCAAGGCTGCTCTTCCTTCTAAAATGTCCGATCTTACACTGGCACCGGTGGCCTCTCCAAACATTCACTATACGCCGCACGAGGCACAGGTCAAAGTGGAACCAGGGCAGCTTTCCATCCAGTTCGTTAACGGCATCGCTGACAGTGAGCTGGAACGGGGCAGTGTAAATTTGACGATGCTGCAATATCCACAGGTACGTATACAGGTCAGCGATAGCAGCATTAACATGGAAATATAACAGAATTTTACGCGAGGTGTAATCATATGCTGGTTCGTTCTACCCGGTTAGGTGATATGGAAATCTCCGAGGAACAAGTTCTTCACTTCCCTTATGGTTTGCCTGGCTTTCTGGAAGAAAGGGAGTTTGCTTATCTTCCTCATCAAGAAAACAATCCTTTTACATTTTTGCAGTCGATGGCAGAACCCAATTTAACTTTTATTATTGTAGAGCCCTTTCCTTTTTTTCAGGATTATGAGTTTGAGCTGCCCGATGAACTGGTTCAGGAGCTGGGCTTTAGCGAAAAAAATCCGCCGCAAATCATGAATATTGTCAGCGTTCCCGACAATCCGGAAGAAATGACGGCCAATCTATTGGCACCGGTAGTGATCAACTGTCAGACCAGGACGGCTATCCAGGTGGTATTGGAAAAGACGAAGTATACCACCCGGCACCGGCTCTTTCCGGACGGGTTTGCCAAGCAACCCGGCAAGGAGCGTGAATAAACATGTTGGCGCTTACACGCAAAGCGGGGGAACGGATTGTCATCGGTGATAGCATTGTGATTACCATTGTGGACATCAAGGGAGATAATATCCGGATTGGCATCGATGCTCCCAGGGATGTGAAAATATACCGGGGTGAAATCTATGATTCCATCGTTATGGAAAATCAGCAGGCGGCCGCACCGGCCAAGGCTGAAATCATAGATGTGTTAAAGGAGCTGAAGGTAAAGGGCTAGCTCTTGCGCAGAGAGTAAGGCTTAAACGGGGGGAGAGGTCGATTGTGGATATTAAAGGATATTCATCAGCGGCAGCTGTTGCAACGGCTATGTGGCCTGCGGTGAATGCGCAGCCGTTGCAACAGGATGTAACGGCTGTGGTAAAGACTCCGGATGTGGTAGTTACTGCTGTAAATGGTTCTGAGACGACAAGTAACGATCAGGCAACAAATAAGGATGAGAATAAGGATCAGCTAAGTAAAAAGAATGTGGAAGAAATCACGGACGGACTTAATGATTTTATGCAGTCCATCAATACGGATTTGCGTTTTGTGTTGCATCGAAAAACCGATCAGTTAATGGTGCAGGTGGTGGACACCAAAACGAACAAAGTCCTGAGAGAAGCGCCGCCCAAAGAACTATTGGATACTTTGGCGAAGATTCGTGATTTGGTGGGGGCTTTACTGGATAAGAAGGCCTAATGCAGTTTTTTTACACGAGGAGGTGTAAGTTATGTCAAGCGGTGTAAGTGGAACGAGCAGCAACGTAATGCGTACCTACGGTCTTAGCGGTTCAGGCATTGATGTTGACTCTATGGTGCAAAAGCTGATGACTGCTGCCCGGCAGCCCTATACAAAACTGGAACAGCAGCAGACGATTCTGGGGTGGAAAAAGGAAGCTTATAATACGCTGGCGACCAGCGTTGATACCTTCCGGAATCAGAAGGTATTCAATTTTCAGATGAAAAGCACTTTGGCGCCCAAAACGGTTGCTGCCAGCAATAGTTCGGTAGTGTCGGTTACGGCTACCGGGGATGCTGCCAATGTAAACCACAGTATTAAAGTTACACAACTGGCCAGCGGTGTAACCCAGAGCAGTACGGCTAAAATCACTACGGGAAATAGCAAAAGCACGTTGGCTTCGCAATTTGGTGTTAGCGGAACCTTTGCCGTTAACATTAATGGTAAGTCAATTACGGTCAATTCTTCGCAAAGCATTAATGATCTGGTTAGCTCCATTAATAAGGCCGGCGCGGGAGTTACGGCCACGTATGATGCTACCCAGGACCGGTTTTTCCTATATACCAATACTACGGGCTCCAGTGCAGCCATTGACTTTAGTGGCAGCAGTCAACAGGGATTGAACTTTATTACCAATAATCTGAAACTGAGCGCAGTCTCCAATGTTACCAATGCCGGAATCGGCAGCGCCGGAACGGTGGGATTTTCCGATACAGCGGCGTTAGCCGGGCAGTTTAACGGACTGGCAGGCAGCTTTACCTTAAAGGTGGGAGTGGGAACCGCACAGGCCAGTATCCTGGTAGATACCGCTAAGACATCACTGAATGATATTGTGACGCAGATCAACAATATCAAGGATAGTAATGGCAATCAAGCGGTAAGCGCCGGCATGGATGCGAACGGGATTTTTTCGATAAAAGCCTTGACTACGGAACCGGTTAGTTTGGCTGGCAGTGATACTGCCGCAATTAATTTTTTGAAAAACCAGTTAAAGCTGGGCAGTATTGCAGATGATTCAACGCCAATCACAGAAACTGGTGTTAATAGTAGTGATACGGTGGGCTTTAATCAAAATGCCAGTTTGAGCAGTACCTTAGGATGGCCGAGTACGTTTACATTGAATTTGTCTGACGGTACCACAACAAAATCATTGACGATTGATGCGACAACAACGTCCATGTCTAGCTTTCTTAGTCAAATCAACTCACTCACCGGTGCTGACGGGAAACAGCTGGCTATTGCCAGCTTTGAGCATGGCAAGTTTACTCTTAAATCATACAGCGGGGATAAGCAACTGGATTTATCCGGCAGTGATTCGGGTGCTCTTAGCTTTATGACCAATGCATTGAAACTGGTCAATCAAAACGGACAGGATGCTCAGGCTGTTCTCGATGGTGTAGCTATAACTCAGTCCACTAATAAATTTACAGTCGCTAATGTCACTTACAATTTATTGGGAACCGGTACTTCTACGGTCAATATTGCTAATGATATTGATAAGATTATCAGCAGTGTAAAGACCTTCATTGATGATTACAATACCTTGCTAAGTGCAGTTAATACCAAAGTCAGTGAAACCTACGATTCGGACTATCAACCGTTAAGTGATGATCAGAAAAAAGCTATGAGTGATGATGATATTTCGGCCTGGACGACAAAAGCTAAGACAGGTCTGCTGCATAATGATTCCATTTTAAAGCCTATGGCGGAAGCTATGCGAAGTGCATTTTCATCTTCCGTTTCCGGCTTAACCGGCCAATACAAAAGTGCCGCCAGTATTGGCATTGCCACAGGCGTGGACTGGACGGAAAAAGGGAAACTATATGTGGCTGAGGATACGTTACGCTCCGCTTTGGAAAAAGACCCTGATGTGGTCTATAAAATTTTTGGCACCACTGGCTCAAACACCAATGAGAATGGGATAGCTGTCCGACTGAGCAGTATTTTAAAAGATGCCAGCTCAGAAATTGTTAAGCAGGCGGGAGCTAGTACATCAACCTCCTTAACGAATGATATCACCAGTGTCTTGGGGAAACAAAATAAAGAATTAACTACGAATATGACAGCGCTGAATAAAAAACTGGTTGCTCAGGAAAATCAGTATTATTCTCAGTTTAACGCGATGGAACAAGCGCTGAGTAAATTGAGCCAGCAGACTAGTTATCTATCATCTCTGTTAGGCAACAGCTAAACAGATTTTTGAGGAATAGAAGTAAGGGGGATTTAGCATGAATGCAGCCAATATGGCTAATGTGTACAAGCAGCAGCAAATTATGACGGCATCGCCGGAAGAACTGACCTTAATGCTATATAACGGCGCCATCCGGTTTGTTACTGAGAGCATTCAGGCGATTGGGCAAAAGGATATAGAAAAGGCGCATAGGAAGAATATGCGGGCTCAGGATATTGTGCGGGAATTGATGACATCCACCGATACGCAGTATGAAATTTCCCATGACTGGCTACGGCTGGAAGAGTATATCCTGTATCGGTTGGTTCAAGGAAATATCCAGAAAGATGTTGAACAGTTGGAAGAGGCTAAAAAGCTGTTGACTGAATTTCGCGATACCTGGGTGGAGGTCATCAAACAAGTGCGTCAGGCGAAAGCAGTAGGCAAGTGAAATGAACGACGAAGAATTGCAGGCCAAGTGGCAGGATTACCTGTTCTTGACCGAAGAAATGAAGAAGTTTCTGCAAAAAAATGACCTGGATATGTTTTTATCCCTGCTGGATCAGCGTGAAATGTTACAAATTGAGCTGCAAAAGGTACAAGAGAATCATCCCTTTTATGCTTCTTCTGAAGGAAAAAGTTTGTTGCAGAAAATACAACAAGCCAACCAAGCTATGATGATGGCCTTTCAGATGGTTTTTAACGGCTTGCGCAACAGGGAAAACATTTCTCAGGCCTATGAAGGGGTGTCAAGCTTTACCGGTACGTTTCTGAATCGAAATACATAGTACCTTGCATCGCGCAACACTATCCGTCAGATTTTTCAAAGAAACTACAAGTTTTTTCATTTTGTCTATTAATATACTGGACAAGTATTACGATAACTATAGTAGGGTTACCAATGCAGCTTTTAACACAACCGGCCGGGGTGGCTAAAAGCTGCTTAAGTAAAATTTTGGGCATGGATGCCCAAAGTATAAAAAATCAGGGAGGAATATCAACATGATTATCAATCACAATCTTTCAGCTATCAATACGTTGAATGCATTGGGCAAGAATACCCAGGCAACCAGCAAATCCTTGCAGAAACTGTCCACCGGTTACCGCATTAACGGCGCTTCCGATGACGCTGCAGGTCTTGCTATCTCAGAAAAAATGAGAGGCCAGATCAGCGGCTTGAAACAGGCTTCTTCCAATGCGCAGGACGGCATTTCCTTACTGCAAACGGCAGAAGGCGGCTTGGACCAAACTCATAGCATTCTGCAAAGAATGAGAGAATTGGCAGTACAATCGTCTTCCGATACTAATACTGCCGATGACCGTCAAAAGATCCAAGGCGAAGTGGACCAGTTGGCTAAAGAAATCAGCCGTATTTCCAATACGACTGAGTTCAATACCCAGAACCTGTTGGCCGGTGGCTTAAGCGATACGTTCCATATCGGTGCTAATGCCAATCAGAACATAGCAGTTTCGGTCAGCGCTATGGATGCTCAAACTTTAGGTGTTGCAGGCAATGTTGTTACGGCAGCTTCGGTTAAGAATAATTCCGGCGCCACTGCTACTGTTAACATTTCCAATGTATCTAGGAGTTTGGATGACAAGAAAAAATATGATGTTAAATTAATCAGTAACACAGCAGCTACTATTAGCATTGGTAAAACACAAACTTATAAGAATGCAGGGTCGGCAGCAAGTATAACCCTTGTAGGTGTTGACGGATACACCGGTACAACGGATGCGAACTACTTGGTCAAAGTTGCCAGTGTTAGTACAACAGCCACTGCAGTTAACAGTATTTCTTACTCTACCGATAATGGTGTTAGCTGGACAACAGTAAACGGAACCTTCACGGCTACCAGTGGTGTGTCTGTTAACGGTATCGGTATTAAGTTTGGCGCGGCTACTGTTGCGGCTGGTGATACATTTGCTTTCAGCGTGAAAGCTGCCCAGACAACCTTCCAACTTCAACAGGGTGGTGCGAATATCGGTTCTAACGTTACCGTACACAAGGGCGATACCAGCGTGGTGATTGGTGATACCAATTTGGATAAGACTGTGACTCTGGCTTTTGACAGCAAACTGGTAGGCAGCAGAAGTTCAGCTGCTACGGCTAGCTTTGTTGCTAAATCGACGGTTTCAACAGCTGCTGTTCTTAACAACAAGGATGTAGCAGTCAATGCTCAGGTACAGGCCGGTATCAATGTCAGCACCCAGGCCAATGCCAATAAGGCGATTACTGCCATTGACAAGGCAATCAACTCTGTATCGGCTCAGCGTTCGCAGCTTGGCGCTTATCAAAACCGCTTGACCAATACGATTGACAACCTGAATACTTCGAACGAAAACATTACTGCATCGGAAGCTCGCATCCGCGATGTAGATATGTCTTCCGAAATGATGACTTACCAGAAGAACAACATTCTGCAACAAGCTGCTACGGCGATGCTTGCCAAAGCAAACCAACAGCCGCAATCGGTTCTTCAATTGCTGCAAGGCTAAGATGGTACAACTTAAGAGAGACTCTGGAATTTTCCAGAGTCTCTTTTTTAAATCTAGAACTAAAGGGATTGCAGGTTATATAGAGAATTATAAAGTAGTTTTGTATATAGTTTGTAAATAATCAATACATGTCTCGGGAGGCTTTTTTATGAAACCTAGGCTTAGTATCTGTATGATGGTAAAAAATGAAGAAAAGTATCTGGAACGCTGCTTGGCAAGCCTCCAATCGATGCGTGATGCTTTCCCGTCGGAACTTATTATTGTCGATACTGGTTCGGAAGATGCTACAGTGGAAATTGCTAAACGTTTCACTGATAAGGTATATTTTCATTCTTGGCAGAATAACTTTTCCGATATGCGCAATGTAACGATCGACTATGCGCGAGGCGAATGGATATTGATCATCGATGGCGATGAGGTGCTCTGCAACCCCCAGCCGCTCATTGGTTTCTTACAGTCGCCGCAACGAAAGCAATATGGCACGGTGGCTTTCACGACGAAGAATATTACTGATTTGGATGATCCACGGGCCTATACCTCCCTGGTTGGCTTTAGGCTGTTTAAACATGACGGTTATTTTCACTATGAAGGTTCGGTCCATAATCAGCCTATATTTAAAGGCGGGGCTCTGGCCATGCCGGAGGTGTATTTGCTGCATTATGGGTATCTATCGACAGATACGGAATTAATGGAACGGAAGTTCCAGCGAACCGGAGCTATCTTAAAACAGGAACTGGAAAAAGACCCTGATAATATTTATTATTGGAACCAGCTATCGGTCACGTATGCGATGCATAATGATTATAAAGAAGCCGTTGAGTGTGTGGAGAAAGCCTATTCCCTGCTGCCCGAGAAGCGGACACCCAATTATATGTTTGTCTTGCTACAGCTTATGCTGGTCTATCAGCACGAAGGACAGTATGAGAAAGTAGCAGACATTTGCCGGGAAGCCTTGGCAATTAAGGACGGGTATTTGGATGTGTATTACTATTATGCCGAGGCGCAGGCTTTATTAAAAAATTATAGCGATGCGGTTATTTATTATGAGAAATATCTAGCTTTATTAGCACAGCGGGAAGTGCAAGACGAGAAGGATGTTTCGATTATCGAGTATACTCTGGGCTATGAGCAGATTGCCTACAGCAATTTACTGCGGCTGCACAAAGAGCAAAAAGAGTATCAGAAGGCTATGGCTTGTGTAGACAAGCTGACTTATAAGGAATATGTGATAAATAATCTGCCCAATATTATTTACCTGCACCTAGTGCTGCGCCAGTATGGAGCGCTCCGTGCTTGGTATGACCGCTGGGTAGGGGAAAAGGCGCAGAGTGAAGGTGACTTCTTGTTCCAAATGATGCAGCAACTACGGGAAATCGGCGATGAACAAGTCAAGCTAGGTGTCGCGCAGGCGTTTAGAAGCATTGACCGGGAATATGGTCTATTGTGTGATTTGATCATCGAAGACAATGAAGGTTATATCAGCGAACGGACGCAGCAGGCGGTCGCAGCGGTCAAACTGGATAGCCTGCCGGTCTATTGCAGCGGGGTTTTGTATTATCTCCTGAAATGGCATCATCCATTGGAAACCATTATCAGGGATTATAAGGAGGAATGGCTCACTTGCGTCCTGGAATATGTGAATAAGCATTACACCGGACTAGCGAAAGTGCTCTACCTTTATTTAGCGAAGTACGAAAGTGCTTCGTCCATTCGGGAATATAAACTAGGCAAATCTTTAGCCCGTTGTGCCTTACTCTTAGGCGGGCTGGATGACGACGCTTACCGCCAAACCTTTGACCGGTATGTCCGGGATGGTATCGGATATTTGAATCTCGTCTATCAGCCTGCTGTATTGGCGGAGATTATGACGTTTGAAGTAAAAAATGACGAAGAAATATTTTTATTATATATGTGTAGCGCCCAGCGTTATTCGAAGCAGCAAAAAGAATATGTAAGATTCTTACGATTGGCTTTGCAGGCTTTCCCTGGAATGAAACGTGGTGTTGAATTGCTGGCCAAAGAAGTAAAAAGTGAGTCCAGTGAAAAACAACAGGAGTTTGAAGGATACAAAAAGCAAGTAAAGGCCACTATAAGCCAACTTATTGAATCCGGTAAAATGAGTGAGGCTAAAGATATCTTGGATCAATATAAAACGTTAGTATCCAATGACTTGGAAGCGGTTTTGTTAGAGTCAAGGATTTTGCTGAATTAATTCCTCTCCAGAGAGAGTGTGGTTCTTCAATATATTAGAAACGAGATGTAATACGGTGCAAAATGAAGTGAGCAAAACATATTGCGAGCGTGATGATAATGATAGATGAAATGCAAGAATTGAGAAGAGAAACAAAAAAAAATATTGGAACTTTGCTGAATAACCAGGAATATGCCAAGGCAGAACAACTCTTGAGTCAATATCTGACCATAGCATCAGATGA
Source organism: Propionispora hippei DSM 15287 (assembly GCF_900141835.1). Lineage (NCBI taxonomy): Bacteria > Bacillati > Bacillota > Negativicutes > Selenomonadales > Sporomusaceae > Propionispora > Propionispora hippei. The sequence continues at coordinate 18,412 of NZ_FQZD01000010.1, forward strand.
TCCGGAAGCTTTTTCGATGCAGGCTGTGCTATTTATCTGGCAAGGTATGCCGGATAAAGCTATGCAAGCTGTTGCGGCTGGTTTGGCGATTGACCAAGCGAACTTTGATTTGCTGTATAATCAGGCGTATCTATATGAGCAGAAAAAAGAGTACAGCCAAGCCGGAGCGATCTATCAGCGGCTGGCTGGTTCGTTGTATAGCCAGGAGCAGCGTGAGAGAGCAGAGCAGAGTCTGGGGAAATTGGCAGAACAGGGTTTTATTAATACGGTAACGAAGAAAACCGCTAAATATAAAATAGCGGTTATATGTATTAAAGGATTAGACAGTTTTATTCATGACATATGCCGAGAACTATCCAAGATACACATGGTAAAAAAGGTAATTGTATCCAATCAACGAGAGATATATGAGGCCATAGACTGGGCCGATATAGTGTGGCTGGAGTGGGCTAATGACTCCACTATTGCGGCCACTGAATACCGGGGGATTACTCATAAAAAAGTACTCGTCCGGCTTCACGGTTATGAAGTTTTTACTGATATGCCGGCTAATATCAAGTGGAATGTGGTGGATAAGCTGATATTTGTCGCAGAACATAAACGTGACTTATTTTTCAGTCAATTTGGTGAAATTATTGCTAGAGATAAAACTTGCATTCTTAGAAATGGTGTAGATAGTAACAATTTTAGCATCGCGGCAAACAAAACGAAAAATAAAAATATCGCCTGTATTGGTAATATCAACTATCGAAAAGGGATAGACTTGTTATTGCAATTTTTCTATGATTTGCTACAAGTAGATCCTGGTTATACATTATATATTCGAGGTACTCATCAGGATTTACGTTATCAAATAGCTATAGAACATATGATTCAGGAATTGAAGCTGCAGAATAAAGTGGTTTTCGTGGGAAGAATTCCAGACATCAATGACTGGTTAAAGGATATGAGCTTTATTGTATCTTCTTCCCTGGAAGAATCTTTTCACTATTCTGTTGGTGAAGGAATGTTGGCCGGATTGAAGCCGGTTGTTCATGCATGGAAAGAAAGCCGTGGTATTTGGCCGGAAGAGTATATTTTTAGAAATAGTGCAGAATTCAGGGATATCATTTTAGACAATCGTTATGAACCGGAGAAATATAGAAAATTCGTTTTGGAGCGGTATTCGTTGCCGAAGCAGATGGAGCAAATCTATAAATTACTGAAGCCGTTCCCGGGCATAAGCCGAGCTGATAGGGATCCAATGGTGACAATAGGTATTACTAACTTTAATGCAATAAAATATCTGGATGAATGCATGCAGTCCATGTTGAGCCAAACCTATAAAAATCTAGAAATTATTATTGTCGATGATCAGTCAACCGATAGCTCTTTTAAGAAACTAATGAAATATGCTAAGAAGTATAAACAAATTAGAGTCTTACAGCATTCTGAAAACAGTGGCAGCCCGGACTTAGGGAGACGGGAAATCATTGCACAAGCCCAGGGGAAATACTTTATGTTGTTCGATTCAGATGATTTTTTTGCCGATAAAGAAGCAGTGACAAAGCTGGTTCGAGTGGTTGAGGAGAATGAGCTTCTGGATTATGCTTATTGTGATTTGCAGATTGTGGATGAGAAAAGTACCCAAATTAATTGTTGGCATTTTGCCCAATATGATGCGGAGCAAGTGGTACGGGAAACGTTCCAACGCGGTGGTTCGGGCATTCTTACAATGAAGGGGTTATTTAAAACAGATTTTTTCAAGAGAAATAATATCTCTTATTTAAGTAATGGTACAGCAGGAGACACGTTAACCTCTCTGTTATGTATGCAAAAAGGAATGCAGATCAAGTATCTTGGTGAACCACTGATTGCTTATCGCCAGCACCAAAATAACTTTACCTTTAATTTAAAGAAAAGAATTGACTCCATTCTTACTGTTTTGGAATATATAGTGAAAAACTTTAGTGAGACAGTTTATTTTTCAGAGTATAATTGGAATATAAGTAAAGAAAATCGTCAAGCTAATAAGTTCTATTTAATAGCTGGTTTGTATTATAAAGTGTTTAGACAATTCTATGAGGATAATTGGAAACCATGGAATAATAAAGATGATGAAAAAGAAAATGGAGAAGAAATAAAACAATATCTAATTGAATTGAAGAATTTACTTTTTGAATATAGTCAGATCGTTCTTGATGCTACAGATTGTTATGATAATGATATAAATTTAATGCGAGAAAAGCTAAAAAGTATTTACGAATTAGCTGGTGATAATTTAATCTCGAATGTTAGGTTGCCAAACGAGTTTACAGTATCCAATAAATTTTTGCTTCGTAGAATTGATAATGAAATAAAAATGCGAGAAGCTCTTGGGGGAATTTTTGAACGTTTAAGAAACGGGATACTAGCGATTTCAGAACTTATAGAACTGGCTAATCAATATATAATATATCCTGACCAAGTTTTAAATAATATAGGGGCATTTCTATTTAAACAGAATTATATCGAAGATGCCGTAACCCTATTTACTGAGGCATATAAAATAAATTCAATGAATCAGGATGTTTTATTGAATTTAGGGATTATTTCTTATAAATTAGGTGATAAGCAAACGGCGAAAAAATATTTTACCGAAGTTCAAAATAAACCGGAAAATTTGTATGCAGTTTTCCAAGAATGTGAAGTGTGAGGTTAATAATGGACGAAAATAAAATTTGTTTTATCTGGAATGTCCATAACGAAAACTATTATCAGGAAAGTGCAATGTATGTAGATAATCTTGTTGTTCCGGATGGAATAACCATTGAAAAAGTTATTGTGTCAGACAAAAATTTTGCTAAAGCTTATAATATAGCTATGAAACAAAGCAATGCAAAATATAAAGTGTATTTGTATGATAGTCTATTTTTACTTAATAAAAATTTTATTGTTGATATACTTAATATTTTTGAGAATTCAGAAGTAGCTATTTTAGGTGTGTTGGGATCAAAGGTTATACCAACCAGCGGAGTGTGGCAGGATTCAAGGAATAAAGTAGGAAAACAATATTTAGATAATGGACAGAAGGTTTCATTGGTTTCTTTTGGCAATATAGAAGAAGAAAAATATATTGAAGTTAAAGTGTTAGATGGTTCCATTCTTGTCACTCAGCAAGACATTCAATGGCGTGAAGATCTTTTTATAGATAAATATTTTTTTGATTCGGCACAGTGTATAGAATTTGTTAAAAAAGGCTATAAAGTTGCTGTAGTGAATCAAAAGGAACCATGGAGTTTATTTGAGTTAACGGAAAATGAAAACAAAGTAGAATTTGATATTGCAACAAATATTTTTCTTGTGCATTATTCAAAAGATATTTTTCCTTTGGTGAGTATTTTGATTCCTACTTATAATAGGCCAGAGTATTTTAAGATTGCACTAGAAAGTGCGATTAATCAAACATATAGGAATATTGAAATTGTCATAGCTGATAATAGTACTAATGAAGAAACAAAAAAAGTTATTAGTTCTTACTTGGAGAAGTATGATAACATTAGGTATTTTAATAACGGTGGTAATATTGGAATCCAAAGTGTACTTAATTTAGTAACTAAAAGCTCTGGAGAATATATTAATTATCTTATGGATGATGATGTATTTCATTTGGAGAAAATCAGGGTGATGATGAATTTTTTTATAGAATATGATAATATCGCATTAGTTACATCGTATAGACAACTTATTGATGAAAAAGGTAATTTTTTGCCAGATAGAGCTGCAACGCAAAAAATAGTAGATAATGATAGTATAATTGATGGAAAAGAGCTAGGAAGATTTATATTATTTAGTACATTAAATGTAATTGGAGAACCCACCACAGTACTAATGAAAAAGGAAACTATAAAGGGAAGTTTTGGAATTTATTTAGGAAGGCAATACAGAGCGTTGGTTGATATAGCTCAATGGTTAGAGGCAATGATAGAGGGAAACGTTGTTTATTTGACTACCGCTTTAAGTTTTTTTAGACAACACCAATCTCAAGAACAAAAAAGATCATATGTTCGTCTTTTGTCTGCAAATGATAGTTTCGAATATTTAAGTGATTCGTACAAAAGTAACATATTTATAGATACTAGAGAAGAATATTTAAAACTAATTAATGATTGGTATAAAGGAAATGTAAATTTATTAAAAGAGATAGAAAACCTGAAAAAAGATAAAGAATTTGAAGAACTGGAATTTGAAAAGTATCTTGAATATATAGAAATGGCAGAACAAATTATAAGCTGAAAGGAGGAGAGCGATGAAAGTCGTGATATTAGCAGGAGGCTTTGGGACCCGGATCAGTGAAGAATCACACTTAAAACCTAAGCCTATGATAGAGATAGGCGGCAGACCAATTCTCTGGCATATCATGAAAACATACTCTCATTATGGATATCATGATTTTATCATTTGTTTAGGATATAAAGGATATTGCATTAAAGAATATTTTGCACATTACTTTTTGCATGAAGCAGATATAACGTTTGACTTTAGGACATTAAATCAACAAGTAATACACAACCACCATGCTGAACCGTGGAAAGTGACATTGGTCGATACAGGGATGCATACGATGACCGGTGGACGGGTAAAACGGATACAGGAATATATAGGAAAAGAAACCTTTATGCTTACCTATGGTGATGGAGTAAGTGATGTTGATATTAACTGTTTAATTGACTATCATAAATCACATGGCAAACAAGCGACGGTCACTTCTGTCCAGCCGGCCGGACGTTTTGGATTACTAGATTTAGACGAAAACAATGAAGTACGGGGTTTTCAAGAAAAGCCACAAGGCGATGGCGGCTGGATAAATGGCGGTTTTTTTGTGCTGCAACCATCGGTGTTCGACTATCTTGAAGGAGATGAAACCATTTTTGAGCGGGAGCCCTTAGAAAGATTAGCGAAGGAAAATCAACTCATGGCTTACAAACACCATGGTTTTTGGCAGCCAATGGACACCATTCGGGATAAGGAAAACCTGGAAAGTTTGTGGCAAAGTAATAAGGCTCCATGGAAAATATGGGAATAAGGTGTTAGCATGAGTGCTGTAAATAAATCATTTTGGCAAGAAAAAAGAGTATTCATTACAGGACATACGGGGTTTAAAGGAGCATGGCTGTGCCTTTGGTTGCATTCATTAGGAGCAAAGGTTACGGGCTATGCTTTACAGCCTCCTACTTCACCAAATTTATTTGATATTTGCCGACTAGATAAACTGATCGAATCGATTCAAGGCGATGTTCGAAATGAGGCAGATTTGCAACATGCCTTGCACAAAACCAAACCGGACCTTGTCATTCATATGGCAGCTCAACCGCTGGTTCGTGAATCCTATGCAAATCCTTCCGTTACATACGCTACTAATGTGATGGGAACTGTCAATCTGTTGGAAGCTGTCCGGTCGTGCTCTAGCGTCCGGGCTGTGGTAAATGTAACAACTGATAAATGCTATGAAAATAGGGAATGGGTCTGGGGCTATCGGGAAAATGAACCTCTGGGAGGATACGATCCTTACTCAAGTAGCAAAGCCTGTTCGGAGTTGGTTACTGCCTCTTATCGAAGTTCCTTCTTTTCTCCGAAGGACTATGAAAAACATGGTGTTGCGATTGCTACTGCCAGAGCCGGGAATGTTATCGGTGGAGGCGACTGGGCCAAAGATAGACTGATACCGGATTGCATAAACTCGTTATTAAAAAACCAAACAATCGTAATCCGCAATCCGCAGGCGATTCGACCTTGGCAGCATGTTTTGGAACCACTAAGTGGATATTTACTATTGGCGCAAAAGCTCTATCAAGAGGGAACTTCTTTTGGCGAAAGTTGGAACTTTGGTCCCCGCGACAGTGACGCCAAATCAGTAGAATGGATGGTAAAAACACTTTGTGAACAATGGGGCAGCCATGCTTTTCATGAGATCAATACCTGTCAGCAATTGCATGAAGCTAACTATTTGAAGCTAGACTGTTCCAAGGCCAATATAAAGTTGGGATGGTTACCGAAATGGGATGCAAAAACCGCACTGAGTAAAGTCGTGGAATGGTACAAGCTATATCAACAAGAACAGGATATGAGAAATCTTTGCTTGCATCAAATTCAAAGCTATGATAACAGGGAGGATTTTTCTTGAAAAAGTCCATGGCCGTAGTCACGGGAGCTACGGGATTTATCGGATCATATGTAGCTAAAAAGCTCATTGACCATGGGTGGCGGGTTGTTGCTATCGTCAGGGAGGAGTCGGTAAATTCAAAACGCCTGCCTCGACATAAGAATATGGAAGTCATTACAGGAGACCTTAATGCTCCAATGGCTTGGACTAATCAATTACAAAAATTTCAGCCGAAAGTATTTTACCATCTTGCCTGGACTGGGGTAGGGAATACAGACAGAAATTCTTATGAGCAGATAAAAAATATCTCTTCGTCCTTAGCCACTTTAAAAATTGCAAAAGAAATAGGGTGTACCCGTTGGGTTAGCACAGGATCTCAAGCGGAATATGGTCCGGTGGCTAATATCATTTCAGAGACGACAATGACGCAGCCAACAACTGCTTATGGACATAGTAAACTAGCGGTACATTCGTTGTCTAAGCTATTCGGTGAACAACTGGGTATAGAAGTAACATGGCTTCGGATATTTAGTACTTATGGCCCGGGGGATAACTCTGGATGGATGTTAACAGATTTAATCCGCTCCCTATTAAAAGGAGAAAGTCCTGTGATGACGGCGGGAAAACAACTATGGGATTATCTGTATGTAGAAGATGCAGCAGAAGCGATCGTTCTAAGTGGTGAACACGATAAAGCGGTTGGTACGTTTAACCTAGGATCCGGTCGAGTCAAAACGATACGAGAGTATGCTGAGATTGTGAAAAATATAATAGATCCTCACTTAAAAATACAATTTGGAGCATTGCCGTACCGCCAAGATCAGGTGATGCATTTACAGGCAAATATCGATAAATTGACCCAACAAATTGGCTGGAGTCCTAGAACTGATTTTGAAGTGGGTATACAAAAAACAATTAATTGGATACGCAATAACTCTTAGCAGCTAGAAATGGAGAAGGGATGGGGGTGAACCTATATGAACGATATAGTCACCGAGATTCGCAAACACATTATCTATATGACACACTATTCCAAGTCGTCTCATGTGGGAGCGTGCCTTTCTTGTGTAGAATTACTATATGCGCTTTACTTTGAGGTTATGAAAATAGACGCTCAACAACCTAAGTCTTTTGATTTGTTCTTTCTCAGTAAAGCCCATGCCAGTGCAGCGCTATACGCGACTCTCATCGAACGAGGCCTTATGCCCAGAAGCTATCTGGATCAATTCTATATTGATGGAGGAATTCTTCCGGGACATCTGGATAAGGAGGTTAGTCCCTGGATTCAGTTTTCTGGCGGCTCCCTAGGACACGGGCTTTCTATAGCGTTAGGAACAGCTATTGCTTTAAAACAGAAACAGAGTAAAAATCGAGTGTTTGTTTTATTGGGGGATGGAGAATGTAACGAAGGCAGCGTGTGGGAGGCAGTCATGCTGGCTGGACACTTGAAGATGGACAATCTAACGGCAATTATTGATTATAATACCTGGCAGGCTTTTGGGCGAGTTAATGAAATCATAGACCAGACAAATCTGGCACAGCGGTGGTCGGCTTTTGGTTGGGAAGTTCATGAAATAGATGGGCATAATGTGCGAAATATTGTGGATGTGCTTAAAGGGAAAAGTTCTGCTCCTAAAGTAGTCATTGCGCATACTGTGAAAGGTAAAGGAGTCTCCTTTATGGAAGATACCTTAGAATGGCATTATCGATCGCCGAATGAGCAACAATATAAACAGGCAATTTGCGAATTGGAAGGAAAGATATGAGAAATACATTTGTAGATTGTTTAATGGAACAGGCAGAACAGGATGAGGAAATCTATGTTATCATTGCTGATCTGGGTTTTTCTGTTTTTGAAAAATTTCAGGAAAAGTTTCCAGATCGTTTTCTTAACGTAGGTATAGCAGAACAAAATGCAATTGGTGTGGCTGCAGGATTGGCATTGATGGGGAAAAAAGTCTATGTATATAGCATCATTCCCTTTGTAACTATGCGTTGTTTTGAGCAAATTCGGATTGATATAGCGTATATGAATAGCAATGTTAAGCTCGTGGGGGTTGGTGCTGGCTATTCTTACGGTCCCGCCGGAACTACTCATCATGCGATAGAGGATATAGCAATTATGCGAGCTTTGCCGAACATGACTGTTTGCTGCCCGGGCGATCCTGTGGAAGCCAGGGAAATAGTAAGGCAAAGTTTTGAACATACGGGTCCTATGTATATTAGATTGGGAAAAAATGGAGAAAATGTAATTCACTCCAGTGGTACAAAAATAGAAATCGGTAAAGCTGTTACAGTCAATGAAGGAAAAGATCTATCGATCATAACTACCAGCAATATGTTGGAAGAAGGAGTAAAACTGGTACAAAAGTACAAAGAAACAGGAAAAATGGCAGCACTTATTTCTATGCCGACGATAAAGCCTCTAGATAAAGAATACATTCTGAAGCTTATTGATAGAAAGGTTCCGATTATAACATTGGAAGAACATAGCATCATTGGTGGATTGGGAAGCGCAGTGGCGGAGATCATCGCAGAAAGTGGCAAAGGTGTGTCGTTTAGAAGAATTGGGATACAGGATGAATACTCTCATTATATAGGTTCGCAGCAATACTTAAGAAATAAGTTAGTTGAAATAGATACTATATACTATTAAACTTTGGAGGAACCAAGATGAATGATTTTAGATTTACTATGATATCGGCAGGCTTTGAGCATGGGGGGAATGTAACGCATCGGCACTTAGATGGACATCCTCAGTTATTGGTATATCCTTTTGAATCTCAGCTGGGCAACCGACAATTCAATGATTTCCTAGCTTCTGTGGAAAGAGTGCAATATAGATATCCAGAGTTTCCGGAAGGATTAAGTGCGGATGAACTGTATGAACAGATGATTGATGAAGAGTTAAAAACCTTCTTGCGGAAAAGAAATGGATCGAAATTTAAAGACGCTGATTTAATTATGGAAGAAGCAAAAAGAAAAGAATACTTCACAAACTTTTTGGGAGAAGCTCCTTTTCTTAGAAAGCAGGTGATTGAAGCTTTTTTTAAAGCAACATTTCTTGCATGGGAAAACTATTATATGAAACCACAGGAAGATATGGTTCACGTTGGCTATTCGCCGGCAATTGGTATTGATGCTCGTCGTATGATTAAGGATTTTCCCAACATGAAAATCATACATATTATTCGTAATCCTTTTTCCGCATATCGTGATACAAAGCGCAGACCGTTTCCTCAATCTCTGGATCGATACCTTATTACCTGGAATATTTATCACTCTACTGTAGAAATGTATGAAAAACTATATCCCCAGAATGTAAAAATTTTTAGGTATGAAGATTTAGTATCTGATAAAAAAAGTTTTATGCAGAATGTGGCGGAATTTATTGGAGTAGAATTTCATGAATCGATGCTCTATCCAAGCTGGAACGGAAAAGAAATTAAGGAATTAATTGCTCCCTGGGGAACTGTGTTAAAGAGTACGGAAGATTACAATAGGGGAATTATAGAAGAACTTTCAAAGGAGGAAAAGTTTCAGATAGCTGTAGGGACAAAAGCATTAGCTAAACACTTTGGATATAATGAAATTTCTTACTTAAGTGAGCTATATGCTAAGTAAGCTGTATCATTTCGAAAAAAATCTCGTTGTCGATCAAATGCATAAAGAGGCTGTGCTGTCAGCTTTGATTGAGTATTTAAAAAGAGAAGGAAGGAATGCTCATGTAGATTCCTTCCTTTGTAAAGGAACTTTGGGAATTGTAGCGGCTATTACTGTAGACGGAAAAAAAATGATTGCTAAATCTCATCTGGATGGAGAGAGATATCAATGTAATCTTAAAAAGGAATATTCAGTTTTGTCTAAGTTATACAAAGAGACTTTGAATATTTCAATAATTAACCTTGCAGTTTTAGATAAAGAATATAGCATTGTACTAATGGATATGCTTGAGCCAGTAACAGAAAGATTATCGCTAGTAACAATTCAAACATTAACCAATCAATATAAGACGCAGTTTAGTAAGATATCAAAAGAATTGTTTAAAAAAGATTATAGTATAAATGAACTCATGAATTGGGGAAACAGGGCTTTAGCAGTTTTAGCTGAAAATAAATTAATTAGTAAGAATATAGCTGATTGTATTCAACAGGTTTTTAGTCAGAATAGCGAGTTGTTATTAAAAGAGCCAATGATTTTTTGCCATGGTGATTTGAGTAATAAGAATATCATGAGAAAGGATAATCAATATGTAGTTTTGGATTGGGAAGATGCATTCTTAGGCGTCGATGGGTATGATGAGATCTATTGGTTGACTTTTTTAGATCAGGCTGATTATTTGAAAAAGTCCCACTTAGTCCGCCATGGATTATATACAATTAGGACACAGTATCTTTTATTATTAATTGTTCTTTTGAAATCGTATATCTCATTTAGAAATCAATCGTATCTAATGAATCACATTTCATTTGAAATACGTTTAAGAAAAGTTTTGGAGTTATTTGTTTAATTCGTATTTTAGGGGACTATATTTGACATTATATTTATGCAATAGTTAATAAATTTACTCTATACAGGGCTTGATTAATTATGATGTCTGATCTAAGGACGATTAACCAGTTACTCTGATTCCAGCATTATACTATGAAAAATTTTATCTACAGTCTTGTGATTACTAGGGGAACCCCAAGCAGCAAATTCTTTGAATTTGTGCAATGATAGAATGAAAACTCATTTAAAGTTAGTAAAATGAGTGATTGATAATAAACGAGGCTGTCGTGTCTTTTCGATAGTCTCGTTTATTTTATTTTCCTTCCGACAAAAAATGATATAATAACCCTATTAAGGCTGTAGTTGTCTATATGCAGCAGAAACCGGAGAAGTCTATGTTTCAAACCGTACGGGAAAAATTATTTTTAAGTTTTTTACTGATTGCCCTGGTACCCTTACTGATTTTTGGTGTCAGTACATATTTGCATATTACCAAGTCTTTGGAAAATGAACTGCAATTGACTACCGGCAAGGATATGGATCAGGCCAATCAATTTATTGTAAATATGCTGCAAAGCGTGAAAGAAGATGCCCGGATGTTTGCTGCCAACCCACTGGTAAAACAGGGGAAGCATGAGTTGCCGGTTCTTTATGATAAGCAGGAGGATATCCCGCCTGGCTATGCCAAACCGGATGGAACAGTAGCCAGCCGAATTTTTGCCGAATTTGAGCGTTATGCCTGGACTCACCCCAATGTGGCCTATGTCTATCTGGGAACCGAAGACGGGGGATATTTGCAGTGGCCTCTAGACAAGGTGGGAAAGGCTGGCTACAATCCCAGGTATCGTCCCTGGTATAAGCAAGCGTTGCGAAATCCCGGCCAGGTTATGCTTTCTGAGCCGTATCCTTCTTTTCTCGGTGATAATTTTATCATCAGTACCACCACGACCGTAAACGATGAACAGGGACAGCTTATCGGAGTTATGGGAATTGACATAAGTCTGAACCAGCTATCTGAATTTGTGGGAGATTCCAATAAAAACAATCAAAACCCGTTGTTTTTGTTTACTCAAGACGGAATTGTCCTGACCCATTCTAATCCTGATATGCATTTTCAGCATATTTCGAAGCTGGATATTGGAACCCGTTCGGGTGAGGAAGACCGGGACCATGACTGGCACCGTTTGATTAGAGAACGGGAGGGGTTCTTTGCGACAACCATGCAGGGCAGGGACGTACTCATTCACTTCCAGACCTCTCCGGAGACAGGGTGGAAACTGGCGACCGTTACCGATAAAGCCGGATTAATGGCAAAAAATCAGCAGGTGGCTGTTAACATTAGCCTGGCTGTCTTGTTATTACTCATTTTAATGGTTTGGACCATTCCTTTCATTACCCGTTTCTTAACCAGACCACTGGATGAAATTGTGGCTCATCTGAAGGAATTGCAAAAGGGCAATTTTATTGGGACATTGTCGTCGGCTATCCTGCGACGGGAGGATGAAATTGGCGAAGTGGCTCAGGCCGTAGATGTCATGCAAAAGGAGCGCTATCAGGCGGAGGAAGAATTAAAGAGAAGCAATGAAGAACTGGCTGGCTTATTTGAGCAGCTTACCAGTACGGAAGAGGAGCTGCGGGCCCAGTTTGAAGAATTGTGGGATAAACAAAAGAAAATTGAGAAAAGCGAGGAACGCTATCGTTTGGCTACGGAAGGTGCCAATGATGCGATCTGGGACTGGGATCTCCGGACCAATCAGATGGTTATTTCCAAACGCTGGTTGGAGCAATTGCCCTGGTCGGCTGAAGCGGATGTGGAGGTGGCTAAGCTATGGTGGCAAAGCATTCATCCTGATGATCTGGCCCAGACTGATGCCTGCTTACGGGAGCATCTAACCGGGCAAACGGCCGTGTATCTTTGCGAATACCGGATTAAGGACAAACGGGGGCAGGATTTATGGGTTATGGCCCGCGGGAAGGCCTTATTTGATGAGAATGGAACGGCTGTACGCATGGCGGGCTCGTTCACCAATATCACGGAACACAAAATGCGGGAATTGCAAATTCAGCATATGGCCTATTATGATTCTTTGACCGGCTTGCCCAACCGGATGGCTATTGTAGAGCAACTGGCGGCTGAGACGAAGCAGCAAGCAGCTCAGGGGGCTATTTTATTTATTGATTTGGATAACTTTAAACTGGTCAATGACTCTTTCGGCTATGCGCAGGGTGACCGGCTGCTGGTCGATGTGGCCCGGCAGCTCCAGGTGATTGCCGGGGAGCATTTTGTAGCCCGGCTGGGCGGCGATGAGTTTATTATCCTGCTGAAAGGCATTGTGAAACCTGCCGAGGTGGAAACGTTGGCCAAGCAGATCCCTAAGGCAATTGATCAGCCTTTTGGTGCCGATGATAACTATTTTATGGTGACTTCCAGTGTCGGGATTGCCCTGTATCCCCAAGACGGCAATCAGCCTGATAAATTAATGCGAAGTGCCGATATCGCTCTCCATCAGGCTAAGCGGAAGGGGAAATCCTGCTATCAGTGGTTTCAGGAACGGTTTGAACAGCAGATGCTGGCACGCTTATACATGGAAAAAGGGCTGCGCGAGGCGATTGCCAACAATCATCTGGTACTTCACTATCAGCCTATTGTGGATCTGGTGACAGGTACGACGGTAGGTCTGGAAGCACTGGTTCGTTGGCAGCATCCTGAGAGGGGACTTGCCTTTCCCGATCAGTTTATGTCGGTAGCCGAAGAGAGCGGTCTGATTATCGATATGGGACAATGGGTGCTGCGCACCGCCTGTCGTTTTGGTAAAGAGTTGCTGGATAAGAGTAAGAAACTTAATCTGGCGGTTAACGTATCGGTGAAGGAACTGCTGCAGGCTGATTTTGTTGATCAAGTAGCTCTGGTTTTATCCGAAACGGCTTTTCCCAGCCGTTATTTGGAATTGGAGATTGTGGAGACGCTATTAATTGAAAATTTTTCTGTGGTCATTCCTAAGCTGCGGGCGTTACGGTCGATGGGAGTACAAATTTCATTGGACGATTTTGGTACCGGCTACAGTTCGTTGCATTACTTAACGGAGTTACCGATTGATGTCATTAAAATTGACCGTTCTTTTCTGGCCGGTGCTATGGAAAGCAATAAACAGGCTGCCATTGTGGAAACCATGGTAGCTTTGGCCCACCGGCTGCAGTTGACGGTGGTGGCCGAAGGCGTGGAAACCGAGGAGCAACGGCAATTTCTTAAACAGTTGTGCTGTGATAAGGTGCAAGGGTATCTGATCAGCAAACCTGTAGATCAGGCCAAAGTGTACGAACTGATTTGATGGACAGTCATAGAAAATAAATGTACAGCAATAAAACCGGGAGGGTGATACTCCTGGTTTTTCCATTTAACAGGGAGAGCACATTGTTCGATATAATAAACGAGGATATCAAGGAATTACCAGAAAAGAGTCGAATTATGACTCAATAGGAAATGCTCGGCAGTATGAGCCGGTTAGGTAAAGGAGCTTTTGATACGATGCGCATACCGTTAGTGGATTTACAGCAGCAGACGCAGGCTATTAAACCGCAGGTACTGGACAAGATCGGGGCCTTGCTGGATAGCACGTCTTTTATCATGGGGAAGGAAGTACAAAATCTGGAACAGCAGTTTGCCGGTCTGGCCGGTACGAAGCAGGCTATTGCCTGCAACAGCGGCACCGACGCGCTGGTGCTTATCTTGGAAGCGATGGGAATCGGGGCCGGCGATGAAGTAATTACGACGCCGTTTACCTTTTTTGCCACGGCCGAGAGTATTTCACGGGTAGGAGCTATCCCTGTTTTTGCCGATGTGGATCGCAAAACGTTCAACCTGGATATCAACCGGGTGGCGGAAAAAATAACAGCCAAGACAAAAGCCATTTTGCCGGTACATATTTTTGGTCAGCCTGTAGATATGGAACCGCTCCTGCAAATAGCCCGGCAACATAAGCTGAAGGTGATAGAGGATGCCTGTCAGGCGGTAGGCGCCACTTACACACTGGCGGACGGGACGGTAAAGGCCGTCGGTTCCTTGGGCGATGCAGCCGCCTTTTCCTTCTATCCCACCAAGAATTTAGGTGCCTTTGGCGATGGCGGCATGATGACAACTGATGATGCCGAGCTGGCCCAGATTGTAAAGGCTTTACGGGTGCACGGCAGCGGGATGAGCGGTAAAGCGGCCTATGAACTATTAACGGGTGAAGCGGTTGAGTTGGGGCTTGAAGGGCAAAATCAAACGGATGCTACCGTTTATGACCCGACTAAGTATTTTAATTTTCTGATCGGCATGAATAGCCGGTTGGATGCTTTGCAGGCGGCTATTTTGACTGTTAAGCTGGAAAAGCTGCGTCAATGGAACGACCAACGGCGTCAGCTTAGCCTGCGCTAT
Organism: Propionispora hippei DSM 15287; assembly: GCF_900141835.1. Classification (NCBI taxonomy): domain Bacteria; kingdom Bacillati; phylum Bacillota; class Negativicutes; order Selenomonadales; family Sporomusaceae; genus Propionispora; species Propionispora hippei. Next base: position 33,441 of record NZ_FQZD01000010.1, read on the forward strand.
ACTGCCTTATTGGAAGACTGCGGGCTATTGGCTAAAGTCGTCCCCCAACAAAGCTTGCCGCAGGCAGAGTCAGTATATCATCTGTATGTGGTTGTCTGCGAGGAACGGGATGGTTTGGCGGAATTTTTACAAAGTAAAGGCATTACCACAGGTATTTACTATCCGGTTCCCTTGCATCTGCAAAAGGTATACCAAATGGGGCGGTACAAGCTGGGCTATAAGCCAGGCGATCTGCCTGTCAGTGAGTGGCTCAGTCAGCGGACGATGGCGCTGCCCTTGTTCCCGGAAATGACAGTGGAGCAGCAAGACTACATTGTTGCGGCAATCAGACAATTTTATACGGAGAGGTAAGAGGATGGAACAGGATTATTTTGTGCATGAGTCCAGCTATGTAGATCAGCCCTGCCGGATCGGCAGTGGCACAAAGATATGGCATTTCACTCACGTCATGGCTAATTCGGTGATTGGTGAAAATTGCAATATCGGACAGAATGTGGTGATCTCGCCGGAGGTCGTACTGGGGAACAACGTAAAGATTCAAAATAACGTGTCAGTATATACCGGCGTGATTTGTGAGGATGATGTGTTCCTCGGGCCTTCCTGTGTGTTTACCAATGTGATTAATCCGCGCAGTCATGTCAGTCGTAAGGCTGAGTATAGGGAAACTTTGCTTTGCCGCGGTGCCTCGATCGGGGCCAATGCGACCATTGTCTGCGGTCACCGGATCGGACGGTACGCTTTTATCGGCGCTGGTGCGGTAGTCACTAAGGATGTTCCCGACTATGCTCTCTTGGTTGGTAATCCGGCCAGGCAGCGAGGCTGGGTTTGCCAGTGCGGCGAAAAACTTTCCTTCCAAGAAACAACGGCTGCCTGTCAGGCTTGCGGTGCACAATATCACCTGGAAGCGGGCTGCGTGAAGGAAGTGAGTATATGAAAAAGCAAAGTATATTGACTAAAATTAAAGATAAAACAGCTCATCTAGGGGTAATCGGGTTAGGCTATGTAGGGTTGCCGCTGGCAGTAGAAAAAGCGAAGGCCGGCTACACTACTATTGGTTTCGATGTACAGGACCAGAAAGTGGACATGGTCAACCGGGGCGAAAACTATATTGGTGATATTGTACCTGATGAGCTGCGCCAGGTGGTAAAGGCCGGCAAGCTGAAGGCCACCAAGGACTTTTCCTTTATCCGGGAAGTTGATTGTGTGGCTATTTGTGTTCCCACGCCGCTTGACATTTATCAGCAGCCCGACATTTCCTATGTGGTGCAGTCCACGGCGGCCTTGGCCGAATACCTGCATCCCGGCATGCTGATTGTCCTGGAAAGCACTACCTATCCCGGTACGACGGAGGAAGTGGTAAAGCCGCTGCTGGAAAAGTCCGGGCTGATTGTCGGGAAGGATATTTTTCTGGCCTTTTCGCCGGAACGGGTTGATCCAGGCAATCAATTTTACAATACAAAGAACACTCCGAAGGTGGTCGGGGGGATTAGCCCGGCTTGTACCGAAGTGGCGGCAGCGCTTTATGAAAGCATTTTGGAAGGGAAAGTCCACCGTGTTTCCAGCCCGGCCGTGGCGGAGATGGAAAAGATTCTGGAAAATACTTACCGGAATATCAATATCGGTTTAGCCAATGAAATGGCTATTCTCTGCCATAAGATGGGGATTGACGTTTGGGAAGTTATTGATGCGGCCAAAAGCAAGCCCTACGGTTTTCAGGCCTTTTATCCGGGGCCTGGCGTTGGCGGGCACTGCATACCGATCGACCCGTTTTATCTGACCTGGAAGGCCCGGGAATACGGCTATCATACCCGTCTGATCGAAACGGCGGGAGAAATCAACAATTACATGCCGGAATTTGTCCTGGAGCGCAGCATGAAACTGCTGAACCGCTCTGGCAAGGCTTTAAAGAATGCTCGTATTCTGGTGTTAGGTGTGGCTTATAAGCAGGACATTGATGACTGCCGCCAATCGCCGGCGCTGGATGTGATCGCTCTGCTGGAACGGTACGGGGCTAATGTGGTTTATCACGACCCCTTTGTTGCCAGCTTTACTTACAAAGGGAAAGACTATCAGTCCGCAGAGCTGACGGCGGAGAGTCTGCAAGCTGCCGATTTGGTGCTGCTCACTACCATGCACACCGGCTTTGATTATGACTTTATTCAGCGCCATGCCGCTCTGATTTTTGATACTAAAAATGCCTTCAAGGCTGTGACGGAACGGGACAACATTGAAAGATTATAGGATGGGAAGGATACTATGGAAAAGCTAAGCTTTGCCGTTGTTGGCTGCGGCCGGATTTCGTACAAGCATATTGAGGCATTAGTGAAGAATGAACCGCAGGCCGTACTGACGGCAGTGTGTGACGAACTGGCCGACCGGGCGGAAAACAAAGCCAGCGAGTATGTAACGGCCCTGCGGCAGGAAAAAAAGCAGCCAGCCCTGCCTGCGGTATATACCGATTATCGGCAACTGTTGGCCGAGTGTCCGGTGGATGTGGTGGTGATCGCCACCGAATCGGGGAAACATGCTGAGCAAGCCTTAGCGGCTCTGGAAGCAGGCAAGCATGTCATTGTGGAAAAACCGATGGCCCTGTCGGTAGCTGATGCCGACAGGATGATTGCCACTGCTGCTTTGAAAGGCGTCAAACTCTGCGTGGCCCATCAAAATCGCTTCAATCTGCCGGTGCAGAAGCTGCGTCAGGCGGTGGAAGCGGGCCGTTTTGGCCGGATTATCGCCGGCAATGCCCGGATATTGTGGAACCGCAACCAAAACTATTACGAACAGGCGCCCTGGCGGGGGACCTATGAGCAGGACGGCGGTTGTCTAATGAACCAGTGCATCCATAATATTGATTTGCTGCAATGGATGCTGGGCGGTGAAATGCAGGAAATACAGGCTATGCTTGGCAATTATGTTCATCCCTATATTGAAGCTGAGGATTATGGCAGCATTCAGATCCGTTTTCAAAACGGTGCGATCGGCAATGTGGAGGGCACGGTCTGCGTGTATCCCCGCAATTTGGAGGAAACCCTGACGGTGCTGGGAGAAAAAGGCACTGTCGTGATTGGCGGGACGGCGCTTAATGAGGTGAAGGTCTGGCAGTTTGCCGACGGGCTGGATGATTTGGCCCAGGTGCAGGCTGCCTGCAATAAACAAATTGAGAGTGTCTATGGCTGGGGCCATGTGCCTTTGTATGCCGATATGATTGACAGCATTCATACCGGCCGGGAGCCGCTGGTTAACGGCACGGAAGGTAAAAAGGGCATGTCCATTATCCTGCATGCCTATCGGGCGGCTCAGCAGGGAAGGGCCGTTGTCTACGGCTCTCAGCGTGAACAATTGAGTTGTGCTGCCCTGAAGGGAAGTTTGCCTAAACTTTAAGAATGTTCCTAAAATTTAGTTAGATTCAATATTTCCCCTTGCTTTTTTGCGCTATGGAATCTATAATCGTAGGTAAAGATCTCTTGCTTAGGTCTGTGGTTGAAAGTCGATGCCAGTCGCAGGCGAAACGATCCACGTAAGGAGTTTAAATAAGCTCTGAGCATGGTGCGGCTTAGGGGTAAGACCTGCCGGATGAAAGCTGGGAGGCAGGTGAGTACTCACTCTCACTGTTTCATGCTTTATCCGAGAGAGGTAGTAGTGAGGGGATTGAATTCCTAGTAGCGAACCTTCCGGCAGGCGAGTGTGGGGTCAAAGACCAGGTCGGCTAAGCAAGAGCTTTTTACAGAGCCTGCATAAGGTATGCGGCTTTAAAAAACAAAAGGGTGAGGGGATATCTCTAATGGCGTTCCAGGACAAAACTCTAAAATGCAAGGACTGTGGGAGTGACTTTATCTTTACGACCGGTGAACAAGAGTTTTATGCAGAAAAAGGGTTTGAAAATGAACCGGCGCGTTGCCGCGATTGCCGCGATGCGAAGAAAAGAAGCCGTGAAGGCGGTGAAAGCCAGGGAGCTCAACGGGAAATGCATGAAGCCGTATGTGCAGAATGCGGTGTGACTACAAAAGTACCGTTTAAACCTCGCAATGATCGTCCTATTTACTGCCGCGATTGCTTTAACGCAAAAAAATCATATTAATTCAACGACATTACGCCCGGCTACAGCAGCCGGGCTTTTTATATTTTGGCGTTAGCCGGTAGTATTCATGTTTGCTGATGCTCTGCAAGAACCTTTATTATGCAAGGTAAAATATGGATGGTTAATTGTTATAAACAAACAAATTACCTGGGTTTGTTTTGTGATAGTTGTAATGTTGTAAACCGTCATTCTAAATATAATGCCGGTTTATTCATTTTTTTCATAAAAAGTCATTGCGTAATAATACGGACAAATGTATTATCATAGTATGCACTTGTATGACAAGCAACAGGGGCGTTAATTAGGGGGAGGGAATGGATTTGTCGAAGAAATTGATTGCAGGTTTGATGTTAAGTGCGTGCGTACTGGCCTTAGGGCTTGCGGGCTGTGGCGGCCAGAAAGCGGCGGGACCGGCTAAGGAAACCGTGTTGAAGGTAGGCTCCGATACCGCTTACGCACCATTTGAGTTTCAGGATGAAAAGAGCAAGGAATATGTCGGTTTTGACATGGATTTAATCCAGGCTATTGGCAAACAGATAGGAGCCAAGGTAGAGGTACAGAGTATGAACTTTGACGGTTTGATTCCAGCCTTGGAAGCAGGCAATATTGATGCCGCTATTTCCGCCATGACCATTACGGAAGAACGCGCCCAGAAGGTGAATTTCAGCAAACCCTATTATAAATCAGGGTTGACGATTGTTGTAAAGAGCGATAACAATGTTATCAAAGGCTTTAAAGATCTGGAAGGCAAGAAGATCGCCGTACAAATCGGCACGACCGGTGCTGACGAAGCTAAGAAAGTAAAAGACGCTCAGATCCGCGAATTTAATACGGCGCCTGAAGCGTTCATGGAATTGAAAGCCGGCGGTGTAGATGCCGTAATCAATGACCGGCCGGTTAACGACTATTACATTAAAGAAGCCGGCGGTAAAGACGCTAAGCAAGTAGGCGATCCTTTGACTTCGGAAGACTATGGTATTGCCGTGGCCAAGAAGAACACCGAATTGGCTGAAAAAATCAATAAGGCCATTGATGAACTCAAGAAAAACGGTGAGTTTGATAAAATCTATCAAAAATGGTTTGGTACCAAATCCTAGTATTTCTAAAAAGCCTGGCTCTGTGCCAGGCTTTCTTTTGTTAAAGGAGAAAAAAGGAAAAGTCCATTCTACGGAGAAAAACAGCTCTTTTTATGGGAAAAGTCTTGCTTAAATATACATTGTCCTGTATAATTATAACTATGTGGTGAGCGTTTGATTCTACATAATATTGAAAACGGGAGGGACCAATGTGTCTAAAAAAACAATTGTATATGTAGTCGTGGCTGCTTTGGTGGCGCTGTTCGGTCTCGCTGGCTGCGGCGGACAAAAGCCGGCGGCCAACGAGGGCAAGACTGCTGTCTTAAAAGTGGGAACGGAGCCAAGTTTTGCGCCGTTTGAGTTTCAGGATGAAAAAAGCAAGGACTATGCAGGTTTCGACATGGACCTGATCAGAGCGATCGGCAAACAAATGGGTGCGGAAGTGGAAATTCAGAGCATGGGCTTTGACGGTTTGATTCCGGCTTTGGAGGCTGGTAACATCGATGTGGCTGTTTCCGGTATGACAATCACTGAGGAACGGACTCAAAAGGTGAACTTCTCCAAGCCGTATTACAAATCCGGTTTGACCGTTGTGGTTAAAACAGGCAACAGTTCGATTAAAGGCTTTGGCGATCTGGAAGGTAAGAAGATTGGCGCTCAGATCGGTACGACCGGGGCGGAAGAAGCCAAGAAAATAAAAAATGCGCAGGTTCGTGAATTCAACACTCCGCCTGAGGCGTTTATGGAATTAAAAGCCGGCGGTGTGGATGCCGTGATCAATGATAAACCGGTCAATGATTATTTTATGAAAGAAACCGGCAGCAAGGATGCCCAGCAGGTTGGCGAACCGTTGACCGCTGAGGATTATGGTATAGCCATGTCCAAGAAAAATACCGAGCTTGCTGACAAGATCAACAAGGCGTTGGATGAACTGAAACAAAATGGCGAGTATGACAAGATCTATGAAAAATGGTTTGGCAAAAAACCGTAATCACTAAAAAATACAAGCTGTTTATTGCAAAGGCGCAATTATTTCCATTGCGCCTTTTTGCGCGTTTTAGGGCGTGTTTGCAAACTATCCGAAACGCTCCCTGACGGCGCTTTTTGTGCCATACTTCCTTAAATTTTTTTGAAATAGGGGCCACTATTGCTGTAAAAAATTAATTTGTCTGGCGCAAAAATCACTCGACATGGATCATTCCGTTAGTTTGCAAACACGCCCTGGGGTCAGAAAAGCATTGACACATTTTGACGGACATGTATATAATTTATTGCAGAATGTACATAAATAGTGGTCTCACGGAACTTTTATTATTGATGAGCAAGGGTGGAGAACATGAATTTTGATTTTAATTTGGTGCTAAACTCCTTTCCGCTGCTGTTGCTAGGGGCTGGCGTAACGCTGCAGATCAGCCTGCTCAGTGTCGGCTTTGGTTTTTTCATCGGGATGTTTGTCGGCATGGCCCGTCTGTCCAAAATCTGGGCGGTTAAGACGTTGTCCCTGATTTATGTTGACTTTATCAGAGGAACGCCGTTGCTGGTTCAGATCTTTATTATTTATTTCGCGCTGCCTATTGTGGCAGGGCAGCGGATTGACCCGTTCGTCGCCGCGATAACGGCCTGTAGTATTAACAGCGGGGCCTATGTGGCGGAAATATTCCGGGCCGGTATTCAGTCGATCGACCGTGGGCAGATGGAAGCCGGTCGCTCGCTGGGCATGACCTGGGGTCAAACGATGCGTTATATTATTCTGCCGCAGGCCTTTAAGCGCATTATTCCGCCGTTGGGCAACGAGTTTATTGCCATGCTGAAAGACTCCTCCCTGGTCTCCGTAATCGGCTTTGAAGAATTGACCCGCCGCGGCCAGCTGATTATTGCCCGCACCTACGGTTCGTTTGAGATTTGGCTCACCGTGGCGTTTATTTATTTGATTATGACCCTGACGATTTCCCGCCTGGTGGATTATCTGGAGCGGAGGTATAAGATTGATGATAAACATTAAACAGGTGCATAAAAAATTCGGCAAGCTTCACGTTTTGAAGGGCATTGACGCCCATGTAAAAGAACGCGAGGTGGTTGTGATTATCGGACCCAGCGGTTCCGGTAAAAGCACGCTGCTGCGCTGTATTAATTATTTGGAGCAGCCTACGGAAGGCGAAATTATCGTGGATAAAATCCCTTTGACCAATGAGGCCAATATCAACAAGGTGCGGGAAGAAGTGGGGATGGTGTTCCAGCGCTTCAACCTGTTTCCCCATATGACAGTGCTGGAAAACATTATGCTGGCGCCGGTTAAGGTGCGTAAGACCGCCAAAGAAGAAGCCCGGCAGATTGCGCTGGATCTCTTGGTTAAAGTGGGCTTGGCGGACAAAGCCAACGCCTATCCGGAGCAGCTTTCCGGCGGACAGCAGCAGCGGGTGGCGATTGCCAGGGCGCTGGCCATGCGCCCGAAGGTTATGTTATTCGATGAGCCAACCTCGGCGCTGGACCCGGAAATGATCAACGAGGTGCTGGACGTTATGAAAGCGCTGGCCCGTGAGGGAATGACCATGGTGGTGGTTACTCATGAAATGGGCTTTGCCCGTGAAGTCGGCGACCGGGTCATCTTCATGGACGAAGGCCGGATCGTGGAAGAAGGCACACCGGAGGCTTTTTTCAACGGTGCCAAGGAAGAGCGGACTAAAACCTTTTTATCGAAGATTTTGTAATTTCTGAAAGAAAATGGCCTTATCGGCCTAGCTCATTGACAGATATAACCATCTGTGTTATAATTCATCCTGTGGTCAAAGAGACCTGTAGTTTATTTTAGGAGGAGTTTCACAATGATTGGTAAAGTTAAATGGTTTAGTGCAGAAAAAGGCTATGGCTTCATTGAAAGAGAAGATGGCGGCGACGTTTTCGTTCATTTTTCTGCTATTCAAGACCAGGGCTTTAAAACCTTGGCCGAAGGTCAACAAGTTGAGTTTGATATTGTAGACGGAGCTCGCGGACCTCAAGCGGCTAACGTTCTTAAAGCATAATTTTCTTGTTAACCAATACCCGGCATGTTTTTAACATGCCGGGTTTATTAATTTTAGGGAGCTGAAAACGTTGCTGAAGCGAACCTTGCAAATGAGTTTATCGCTATGTATAGCACTTATTTTTTTTACCGGTACAGCTCTGGCAGCTTACCAAAACGGTATTCCTGTCCTGCTCTACCATCATATTGAACGCGTGCCCGGCGAGGACCCGGAGTTGGGCGTTTCGCCTGCCGCCTTCGATGCGCAGTTGGCCAAGCTGAAGGCTGCCGGTTTTACCACCATCTCGTTGGATGATTTCTATGCCTATATGCGGCACCTGCCGGTCAAGCTGCCGGAGAAGCCGCTGCTGATTACCTTTGATGACGGCTATGAGGATAACTATACCGAGGCGGCGCCGCTGCTACAGAAATATGGCTTTCAGGCCGTACTGTTTATGGTTGGCGTTAATGTCGACAGACCTGATCGCCTGTCTGCCGCTCAAATTCGTGACATGAATAAGCAAGGCTGGAACATCGCCGCTCATACCATGACTCATCCTGACTTGACCAGACTGGACAAAAACTCGCTGGCCTGGGAACTGGGCGGCAGTAAACGGACAATAGAACGGTTAACCCGTCAAACGGCCGGCTTTCTTGCCTATCCTGGCGGTTTTTATGATTTGCCCGTATACCAGGCGACTCAGGCGGCCGGTTATCAGGGGGCGTTTACCGTGCTGACCGGGCTGAATAATCCGGATCGGGACAATCTCTACCTTTTGCGGCGCATTCCTATTTTTAAGTCGACTGATTTTGACACCATTCTGACCCGGTTGATTGCCAATCAGTCTAAGGCCTCTTTATTTGACTACAGTGAGGAACTTCCCAAGGAACAACAAAAATAATGTGCAATCCAGAGTTTTCCGACAGGAATTTTTCCATCAATGGGGAATACTACTTATATGACTCAGGAAAGGGGATGGGGTAAATGGCAATAAATGTACGAGGTAAAAACATTGAAATTACGCCGGCCTTAAAAGAGTACGTAGCGAAACGTGTCGGTAAAGTGACGAAGTATTTTGAAACACTAGGTGAAATTACTGTTGTCCTCACTGTGGAAAAGGGACGTCATATCGTGGAAGTGACCGTGCCGATTAACGGCATGCTGCTCAGAGGAGAAGAAGCCACCGCCGATATGTATGCCTCGATTGATCTGGTAATTGAAAAATTAGAAAAACAAATTGAAAAATATAAAACCAAACTGGCCCGCAAACTGCGCGGTGGAATCTTCAAAGGCGAATTTGCGGCAGCGGCTCCGGCGGTACCGGACGCGGTGGAGCACGAAGAGCTGAAGGTAGTGAAAACCAAGCGCTTTGCCGTGAAACCGATGAATGTGGAGGAAGCCATTCTGCAGATGAATCTGATCAATCATGACTTCTATGTATTCAGTAATGCCCAGACCGAGGAAGTCAACGTTATCTACCGCCGCAAGGACGGGAAATACGGCTTGATTGAACCGGAGTTCTAAGAAATCAGCAGGTCCCAACTGAATCATATTATTGGAAGAGACTATACCTTCTGGTAGTATAAAAATCCCCGTCAGTTCCACTCGGAACCGGCGGGGATTTATCGCGTTTATTATGGAATTATCAGATAATTTACAAATTTGTTTGGTCCTGCTGGCTGGCAGTCTGCCGCACCTAAAGACATGGAAGGAATTGCGCGAGCTTTTTCGTCCCGTTTTGGCGATGGAACCGCGCATATCGTACAGGTAAGGTGACGACAACGAAGCTGGACGAAAAATATCGCGATAAGAATACTATGGATTTAGCTGTGACGGACTGCTGCTTACCGGTGTCTGGCTCCGGCGGGACAAAATGATTTCCGCTAAAGTTGCGGCTTCCAGCTCCCGGGCCTTCCGGACGAAGTCCTGGCGGGTGATGAGGTTCTTTTCGATCAGCAGCTCCAGCAGGACGGAGATGGACAGAGTGTTTTTATAGTCTATTTCTTTCAAATCTGCCAACTGACCGATCATCTCCAATTTTTTCATAGATCAGACCACCTTTATGCATTTTTTTCTTTATTGGGCGCGTCAAATTGTGATAAAATACATGTGTGTATATTGTATTCAAAATTTTGTTTTACAATATGGAAAATGGTTCGCAATAATATAACTTTATATTAGTATAGCCAAATTTGTATGTATTTAAACGGGGGGCCTGCCGGTGACTGGATTTCAGCAAAGTGAACATACGGAGATCATTCAGATTGACCGTAAAAAATGTAAAGGATGCGATTCGTGCAAGCAGTTTTGCCCGACCAATTCCATTGAGGGCAAGTACGGCACGACGCATCATATTAATAATGAAACCTGTATTTCCTGTGGACAATGCTTGATCAACTGTCCTTTCGGGGCCATTCAGGATTTGGTGGACCCGGTAGATACGGTTATCGCCAAGCTGAGGGACCCGGCGGTGACGGTGGTGGCGTCTAATGCGCCGTCGGTCAGAGTGGCTATCGGTGAGGAATTCGGAATGCCTCCCGGCACACTGGCGACGAAGAAACTTTATGGCGCAATGAAGCAGGCCGGCTTCAAAGTGATTGACACCAACTTCGCTGCCGATAACACTATCATGGAAGAAGGCATGGAACTGGTGGCGAAGATCCGTCAGCAGGTGCTGGGTGAACCGTCGGAGCATCCCTTGGGACCGCTGCCCCAGTTTACCTCCTGTTGTCCGGCCTGGGTGCGATTTGCCGAACTGAATTATCCTGAAATCTTACCGCACCTTTCGTCAGCCAAATCACCGCTGATGATGGCCGGAGTGGTCGCCAAAACCTACGGAGCCAGAGATATCTGGCAGGTTAAGCCTGATAACATGTATGTAGTAGGCATCATGCCCTGTACGGCGAAAAAATTCGAAGTATCCCGTCCGGAATTTCACAGTGCCGCCGACTATTGGCAAACACAAGGCGCGGCCTCAGAATATCCCGATGTTGATACCGTACTGACAACAAGGGATTTGGCACGATTGTTCCGTAAATTGCATATTGACTTCGCGGCAATAACAGAGTGGTCCGATGAAGATAATCCCCTGGCACAGTATAGCGGCGCAGGTGCTATATTTGGTGTGACCGGGGGCGTTATGGAGGCGGCACTACGGACCGCCTCCTTTGTTATTACCGGGAAGGAAATGACCAATCTGGAGTATACACCGGTCCGCGGCCTGCAGGGTGTCAAGGAGGCGGAAGTCGTACTGACTGATGCCAAGACCGGTAAGGACATCCATCTTAAGGTAGCTGTCGTCCATGGTATCAAGGCTAATCTTCGGCCGGTTGCCGAGGCTGTGGCGGCGGGAACCTCGCCCTACCATTTCATTGAAGTAATGAACTGTCCCGGCGGTTGCATCAATGGCGGCGGACAGCCGATCAACCCGATGGGAACTTCCTGGATAGACAAGTATCGGGCCTTGTTGCCCTGGACCTAAGCTGAAGGAGAAGGTGTTACGATGGCACGGTATGATTATGTGGAAAAAACGGTAAAAATAACGCGGCGGGAGTTTCTGGCCGCCACCGGCGTGGCCAGTGCGTTTCTGTGGAGCGGCGCTTATGTGGTCACCGATTTGGTGCAGGACCGGAGCAAATACATCAAACTGCGCACCCAGGGACTGTATAGGGATGATGTAAAAGCCAAGGTACGGCAGAGCCATAACAACCAGGCGCTGACCAACATGTACGAAAAATTTGCCGGCAAGCCGCTGGGACCTTTAGCGGAGGAGTTGCTGCATACCCGGTATATTGACCGGACTAAATTAGTCTAAGTCGGACGAAATTAATATAAGGAGGAAGTTGTGGTGAACCATCATAAGGAAGAACATGCCCGGGTATTAAAACATCGCTGGCCGTCGCGGCTGTTTCACTGGGGTCTGGTGATCGGCTTTTTGCCGGCAGCCATAACCGGCCTGATTATCTGGCAGAAGCCCGGCAGTGAGGAATTTGTCAATTTGGCCATGCGGATTCATATTGTCAGTGCGGCCATTCTGACCATATCGGCCTTTACGTTTATGTTTACCGGCTTTGACCGCATTGTGGCTTTTTTTCGGCTGGTCCTGTCCTGGAGCCGTCACGATCTGGAGTGGCTGAAAATTGGCGGCGGCTATCCCCACAAAATCCTATTGGGCCGGGAAGTCCCGGTGATGCCGATGGATAAGCTGAATTCGGGCCAGAAGCTGATGGGAGTAATTATGCTGGTTGGCGGTGCCTTCCTGACGGCTAGCGGCTGGCTGCTGTACTCGTTTATTCCCTTTTTCCCCAAGCTGTTTGTCTATTGGGTCGAATTCGGTCATTTATGGATCGGGCTGGCCATGACGGCCTGCCTGGTGGGACATATGTTTCTGGGCATCTACAATCAGGGCGAATTTAAGGCTATGTTTGGCGACGGGACCCAGCCGCTTTCCGAAGTAAAACACCACAATCCTCTGTGGGTGGCTCACAAAATCGAACGGGTAACGGGCAAAACTACAGAGGAGCCCATGGAAAAGGGAGCCTGATTTTCCTGGCGGTTTAGCAATAGCTAAGCTGCCTTTCTTATTGTTAGGGCTTATTTATAAAGCTGTTAGGTTGCCAAAAACATTAGTACCTTATTAACCCTAATCTGTGAATACTGACGGTCTATTTTCCGCAAGCCTTCGTTGTCGTCAGTTGGCATACTAACAGGTATGCCGCCATCCTCCGTCTTGTCTCGCGAAAAATAGCCTCGCCATTATTTTTACAGTTTTAGGATTGAAAAGGTATTAAGCTAAATTATTTTCATCGGATGGCCTGTAGCGGTATATAATAAGCATGAGGTTTGTTAGAAAAAATAAATATAATAGATGGAAAACAGCCAGTCTGTTTTTGACAGAGTGTCAATAGTCTGGTAAAATTTTATAATAGCGTGTATTGTATAATAGACGCACTATGGCAATGAATAACTCACTGCCGCTGTCATAAAAAGATAAGGGAAGCGCTGTATAAGGAGCTGGTAATAATTGTTTAAGTTTCTTAAGAATATCTTTGGTGATGATAACGAGAGAGAAATTAAGCGTATGATGAAATATGTGGAGCAGGTCAATGGTTTGGAAACCGGGCTGCAGAGCCTGAGTGATTCCTCACTGTCGGCGAAAACAGGCGAATTCAAACGGCGCCTGGAAAATGGCGAGAGCCTGGACGACCTGCTGCCGGAAGCCTTTGCCGTAGTGCGGGAAGCGTCCCGCCGGGTATTGGGTATGCGTCATTTCGACGTCCAGCTGCTGGGCGGCATTACGCTCCATGGCGGCAACATCGCTGAAATGCGTACCGGTGAAGGTAAAACGCTGGTGGCTACGCTGCCGGTGTATTTAAACGCACTGACCGGTAGGGGCGTCCATGTTGTTACGGTTAATGATTATCTGGCCCGCCGCGACAGCGAGTGGATGGCCAAGGTCTATAATTTCCTGGGACTGTCGGTGGGACTCATCGTGCACGGACTGGATTTTGCTCAGCGCCGTGCCGCCTATGCCGCCGATATTACCTATGGTACCAATAATGAATTCGGTTTCGACTATTTGCGGGACAATATGGTCATTCATGCCGATCAAATGGTGCAGCGGCCGCTCCATTACGCCATTGTCGACGAAGTGGACAGCATTTTGGTCGATGAAGCGCGGACACCGCTGATTATTTCCGGACCGGGGGAAAAATCCACCGATCTTTATTATGTGCTGGCCAAGGTAGTGCCTAAATTAAAAGAAACGGAAGACTATACCGTTGATGAAAAGGCCCACACCGTGGCGCCGACCGAGAGCGGCATTGCCAAGGCGGAAAAACTGTTAAACATCAAAAATATGTACGAAAGTGAAAACATTGAGTACTCCCACCATTTCAACCAGGCCCTGAAGGCTCATGGCTTGATGAAGCGGGACCGCGATTATGTGGTCAAGGACGGGGAAGTAGTCATTGTCGACGAGTTTACCGGACGGCTTATGTTTGGCCGCCGTTATTCCGACGGGCTGCATCAGGCCATTGAGGCCAAGGAGGGCGTGAAAATCGAGCGGGAAAGCCAGACGCTGGCCTCGATTACCTTCCAGAACTACTTCCGTATGTATGAAAAGCTGGCCGGCATGACCGGTACGGCCAAGACGGAGGAAACTGAGTTCCGCAAGATTTACCGGCTGGATGTGCTGGTTATTCCGACTAATAAGCCGGTCAGCCGGCAGGATTTGCCGGATGTGATCTATAAAACGAAACGGGCCAAGTATAAGGCCGTTATTGAAGAAATCGCCCAATTGAACGCTAAAGGACAGCCGGTGTTGGTCGGCACCACCTCTATTGAGCAATCGGAGGACTTAAGCCAGCAGCTTAAACGGCGTGGCATCGTCCATAATGTGCTGAATGCAAAATACCATGAGCTGGAAGCACAGATCATCGCCCAGGCCGGACAGCGCAATGCCGTGACCATCGCCACCAATATGGCCGGCCGCGGTACCGATATCGTGCTGGGTGAAGGCGTTCCCGAACTGGGTGGCTTGCACATCATCGGTACGGAGCGCCATGAAAGCCGGCGTATTGATAATCAGCTCCGCGGCCGGGCCGGCCGTCAGGGCGACCCCGGTTCATCCCGCTTCTATCTGTCCTTAGAGGACGATCTGATGCGGCTGTTCGGGGCCGATAACATCGCCGGTATCATGGATAAGCTCGGTATGGAAGAGGATGAGCCCATTGAGCATTCCCTGATCACCAGATCGATCGAGCAGGCCCAGAAGAAGGTGGAAGGCCGCAACTTTGATATCCGGAAGCATGTGCTCGAATATGACGATGTCATGAACCAGCAGCGCGAAGTGATTTATGGACAGCGCCGTTCGATTTTGACCGGTGAAAACATGCGGGAAAATATTTTCCACATGATTGAGAAGCTGGCCGACCGGGGCATGGAGCTATATGCCGACGAGAAGCTTTTCCCGGAAGAATGGGATTATGCCGGGTTGATTGAATATATGGAAGGCCTGTTTGCCCCGCCGGGAGCTCTGACAGAAGAACATCTTTCTAAGTTTAGCCGGGAGGAGCTGCGGGAAGAACTGCTTAAAATAGCCACCGATGCCTACAATGCCCGGGAAGCCCTGTTTGGCGAAGACAACATGCGGGAACTGGAAAAAGTGGTCATGCTGAAAGTGGTGGACAGCAAGTGGATGGAACACCTGGACGCCATGGATATGCTGCGTGAGGGCATCGGCCTCAGGGCTTACGGCCAGCGCGATCCGTTGATCGAATATAAGATTGAGGCCTATGACATGTTCCAGCAGATGATTGATAATATCCAGGAGGATATTGTGAAATACATCTATCGCGTGAATATTGTCACCCAGCCGGAGGACCACCTGCAGCAGGCCCATGAAAGCCACGAAGAAATCTCGGCCGTAAAATCGGCCGGTGAATCAGCCGGTGAAGCGGCCGGTCATGAACCTCAAGCCGTCAAGGATGCTGTGGGACGCAATGATCTGTGCCCCTGCGGTTCAGGCAAAAAATATAAAAAATGCTGCGGTAAATAACCGCTGAACGAAAAGCTCCCACTTAACTGTAGTGGGAGCCTGCGCTGCCGCCCGTCTTTTCCCGTTTACGGGGAAAGGCGGTTGTGCCGCTTTTAAACAGAGTTACTGAAAAACATAAAACTATTATTAGCGGCCTTGCCGGCTTGCCCGGCGGGCGCTACAGGAGTTGAGATAACTTGCTATTGGAAGATTTACGGGTACAGATACAGGATTTAGGCAAGAAGCTGAATGAAATGAGGGCTTCTCTTTGACGTAGCCGGCAAACAGGACCGGATTGCCGAGCTGGAGAACCAGATCAGCGCTCCCGGCTTTTGGGATGCGCCGGAAAAGGCTCAGATGGTCATGCAGCAATTGACCGGCTTGAAGGACAGCGTGGGGCAGTATGAGAATTTGCAAAGCCGTTATAGCGACATGTCGGTTTTGTGGCAACTGGGTATGGAGGAGCAGGACGAAAGCGTTTATCCCGATGTGGTAGAGACAATCAAAGCACTGAACCATGACATTGAACATTTGGAGCTTTCCCTGATGCTGTCCGGTGAATATGACGGCAACAACGCCATTTTGACCCTCCATGCCGGAGCGGGCGGTACGGAGGCCCAGGACTGGGTGCAGATGCTGCTTAGAATGTATGTGCGTTGGGCCGAAAAGAATGGATACAAGGTGGAAACTATGGATTTTCTGGCCGGTGATGAAGCGGGGGTTAAAAGCGTTACGCTGCTGATTTCGGGCCGCAACGCCTATGGCTATTTGAAAGCCGAAAAGGGCGTGCACCGGCTGGTGCGGATCTCGCCGTTTGATGCCAGCGGCCGCCGACATACTTCGTTCGCCGCTGCCGATGTCATGCCGGAAGTGGATGATACGGTAGAAATCAACATCAATCCGGTCGATTTGCGGGTGGATACCTTCCGGGCCGGCGGGGCCGGTGGCCAGCACATCAATAAAACCGATTCGGCCGTCCGGATGACTCATTTGCCGACAGGGGTTGTCGTGCAGTGCCAAAGTGAACGGTCCCAGATCCAGAACCGCGAACAGTGTATGCGCCTCTTGCGGGCTAAGTTGTTTGAGCTGGAACGGCAAAAGCAAAGCGACAAAAAAGCGGAACTGGGCGGCGAATACCAGGCGATCGAATGGGGCAGCCAGATCAGGTCCTATGTGTTCCATCCTTATAATCTGGTGAAGGACCACCGGACCAATACGGAAACAGGCAATACCCAGGCTGTCATGGACGGCGAACTGGATTTGTTTATTGAAGCGTATTTACGGAGCGGTTTGTAAAGAATAACAAGGGGGCTTTTGTCTATGTCCAAGCGCCTTGCAGCGATAATTCTGAGCCTTTTGCTGGTGCTGGCTGTGACCGGTGAATGGCTGTTGCCTTCCCTTTTGTCCCAGGCGGTTTCGAACGGTCTGATGGACGTACTCAACAGCAGTCAGGTGGTGGCCCGTTTAGAACGGCGGCCGGCACTCTTGATGCTGGGCGGCGGATTTGATACAATTACGCTGGATGCGGTTCAGGCGAAAACCGACAAGCTGACCTTTAGCGAGCTCCATGCCGTACTGACCGATGTGCGGCTGGACATGGAGGCGCTGGTGAGCCGCCGGGCGGTGGTGCTGCAATCGGTGGGGACGGTCGATCTGTCGGCAGTGATTACGGCGGAAGAACTGGCCGCCTATCTGAATCAGTCGGTTAAAGGCATAAAAAATGCCGTTGTTACCATCACGCCGGAAAAAGTCCAGGTAAGCAGCAGCTTTTCCATCGGCGGCTTTGCCAGTCTGGCCATCACCCTGGACGGAAAAATTGTCGGAGACGGACAGAAGATTAAGTTTGTCACCGAACGGTTTTTACTCAACAACAACCTGGTTGGAAACCTAGGCGGTGCGGTATTGGCGGAAATTCCGCTGGTTGATTTAAAGAAGCTTCCCTTCAATGTCGGTGTTCGCGATATTGTTATGGAGCATGGCAAAGTGACTCTCCACACGGATAATCGCCCTCGCTAGTACTTTATCGGCGCGGATTAAGACTGACAAAGTGCTG
Source organism: Propionispora hippei DSM 15287 (assembly GCF_900141835.1). Taxonomy (NCBI): domain Bacteria; kingdom Bacillati; phylum Bacillota; class Negativicutes; order Selenomonadales; family Sporomusaceae; genus Propionispora; species Propionispora hippei. The sequence continues at coordinate 51,184 of NZ_FQZD01000010.1, forward strand.
CAGGAGGGTTCCCCTGGACAGGAGACGAATTTTATATTATGTTTCTTTTGGAGTTATTTGGTAAAGGTGGAGAGATTGTTGACGGAATACAGATATAATAAACTACTTATTTTATGCATAGCTGTCGGCTTCCTGGCAGCACTGGCTATCGGCTGGCAGCGTCACGGCCTGGAGGAGAACAACTCGCGGGTTGAGCTGGTCATGGATTATGAGGATATTACCGGGCTGGCGCAAATTGAAGGCGTTCCCGTGCCGGAGCTGATGCACAAGTTCAAGGATGCGGGGATTACCTCGCTGGCCGTATATGAGACCACACTGGAGAAGCTGAATAAGAGCGGTAAAATCCTGGCTGTGCCCGGCTCCCAACTGCTCCAGCAGTACCGGACGGGCTCAATGAGCGATCCCCGCTGGCGGAACTTTATTGAGGCGGGACGTATTTTGCCGGAGGATGTATACATTGTGGGCCAGGACCCCCCGACCTTTGCCGAGGTGAAGAGTGATCTCCTGCGCCGGTTGAGTCCGGAACGGGTTGCCGTGCTGGAGGAAGGCACAGCCCCGGTACTGGCCGTTAAAGCCAGCTATGAAAAACTGGAAAAGTGGAACTTAGGCCTGTCGACTGCCGAAATGAAAGAAGCGGCCGGTTACGGGTTTTATGTTGTGGCCCGGCCTACTAACTATAACAAGGTGACGGAAGATGACGTCGATGCCGTTTTTGACCGTCTCCGGGACATTCCCGGCGTCAGTTCGCTCATGTTCGTCGGCGACGAGGTACTGGGCTATCCGGATCTTCTGCCTCATACGGTAAAGCGGATGCAGGAACAGCAGCTTACGTTGGACATGATTGAGCATCCGCTGCAGCTGCAGTTTTTAAAACAGGACGGGCTGCTGCCGCTGGCGGCCGCCAATCACTACCGGTCAGCCCGGGTATATGTCATTCCTAAGGACGAGCAGCCTAAGCTGAAACCGGACGAGGCCATCCACCGCTGGGTATTGACCGACCAGGAGCGCAATATCCGGGTCAATCTGCTGCGTAATTATGAAAAACCGGAGCTGGGCAAGACACTGGTGGAAACCAATCTGGACTATGTTGCCGGTGTCAGGGATGCCTTGCTGGAAAACAGCTTTACCATCGGGCCGGCTACTTATTTCCCGCCTTACTTCCCATCGGCATTGCTGTTAGTGCTGGTCATTTTCGGCACGACAGCGGCCGGAGTGCTGTTTTTAACGTTGGTCTATCCCTTTAAGCCGCGATATCAATATTTGCTGCTGGCGGTGCTTACTGTTGTGCTGAGCCTGCCGGTACTGGCCGGCGGCGGCACACTGATCCGCCAGGCTACGGCCACTATGAGCGCTATTTTATTCCCCGTGCTGTCCATGACTTGGCAGCTTGACCGGTGGCGAGCCAACGAGAGCCTGGGATCTAAAACAGGCCTGGGCCGCATGCTGGTATTAGGAACGGTGGGTCTGACTGTAACCGTGCTGTTATCCATTATGGGCGGTCTGTTTGTCGGTGCTGTACTGGCCGATGTCCGCTTTTTGTTGGAAATGGAGATTTTCCGGGGCGTCAAGCTGATTTTTGTGGCGCCGTTGGTGCTGATTACCTGGGTGTACCTGACCCGCTACAGTCTGTTTGAAGAGCAACTGCCGCTGGACCGGGCCGGCATCGGACGGCAAATCAGCAAAGTGCTGAACTATCCTGTCTATTTAAAAACCTTACTGGGAGCGGCCTTTGTGGCGATTGCCGCCTGGGTGTATATCGGACGGTCAGGCCATACGGCCGGCGTACCGGTATCGGCGCTGGAATTAAAGCTGCGCTATTTCCTGGAGCAGGTCATGTATGCCCGGCCGCGGGGCAAGGAGTTTGTGATTGGCCATCCGGCGTTTTACTTGCTGCTTATGGCTTTTTGCCGGCGCTGGCCGTCGACGCTGCGGTACGCTCTTGTGGTGGTGGCTACCATTGGCCAGGGCTCGCTGGCCGAAACCTTCGCCCATATGCGGACGCCCATTTTCATGTCCTTTATCCGGGGCCTGGATGGTTTGTTTATGGGAATTGTCTGCGGGATCGCCGCCTTAATCGGCGTACAGGTCCTTCACTATCTGCTGTTTGTGCTGGGAAGGAGACCTGCGGGACATGAGTAAGGTGCGTCAGATTGTTATATCCGGTTATTACGGCTTTGCCAATGCCGGCGATGAAGCCATGCTGGCAGCGATGATTGAGGCATTGACCGAGCTTGACCCGGCTATGAACATCATTGTCCTTTCCGGCAATCCTGCCGATACCCGACAGCGGCATGGCGTAGAATCGGTGTATCGCTTGAACTATCCCGAAATTATTCGCGTGCTGGCCAACAGCGATCTGTTGATTAGCGGTGGAGGCAGCCTGCTGCAGGACGTGACCAGTGATCGCAGTTTATATTACTATTTGAGTATTATGATATTGGCCAAGAAGCTGAATACGCCGGTTATGCTCTATGCCCAGGGAATCGGCCCGGTCCGCGGCCGGCTGGCCCAGGCGGCTATGCGCTATATCGGCAACATGGCTGATATGATTACCGTACGGGATGAAGGGTCCCGCAACGAGTTGCAGCGCCTTAAGGTAATCCGGCCGCCGGTGCATGTTACCGCCGATCCGGTGCTGGCCATGCACCCGGTAGACCGGGAAATCGGCCGGACTATTTTGCGCAAACATAGGCTGGAGGGCGCGGCGCCGCTCATTGGCATTTCAGTCCGGGAGTGGAAGGACTGGGAGCATTACAAGACGGTGCTGGCGAAGGCCGCCGATGCGATTGTCGAGCAATTCGGGGCCCGGGTGGTGTTTATTCCCATGCAATGCCCGGAGGACTTTGCCGCAGCAAAAAAAATCGTGGAACGCACTACCAGGGAAGTTCATGTTCTGACCGAAGAATATACCACATATGAATTACTGTCACTGGTTGGCAATCTGGATATGCTGATCGGTATCCGGCTGCATGCTCTGATCTTTGCCGCCGTTATGCATGTGCCCCTGGCAGGCATCTCCTATGATCCGAAAATCGACCGTTTTTTGGAATGTCTGGGCGAACAGCCGGTAGGCACATTAAAATCCATTACAGTGGAAACACTAATAGCTACGGTGAAGGAACTGCTGGCGGAAAGACAGCGTCCTAACCGGCCTTGGGAAGAGCGAATGAATGATCTCCACGAAAAAGCCTTCCGGAGTGCGGAACTGGCAGTGGAGTTAATCGGTAAATGACAGAGGTAGGAAAATGAACAGAACGCTCTTAAACTATCTGGGGATTGCCGTGGGGGCGGCTATTACCGCCTTGGGGCTGAATATGTTTTTGATTCCCAACAAGATCGCGGCGGGAGGGGTCAGCGGGTTAGCCACTGTGCTGCATCATCTGCTGGGCGTGCCGGTCGGATTGACCATGATTGCCTTCGATGTGCCTTTACTGCTCATCAGCCTAAAGGTGCTGGGGCCGCGCTTTGGTGTGAACACCTTGCTGGGCGCTGTGATCCTGGCCTTGTCCATCGACGTTAGTGCGCCCTATATCCCGGCCTTGACCCATGACTTGCTGCTCAGCGCCTTATATGGCGGTGTTATCAGCGGTTTGGGGCTGGGGATTGTTTTTCGCTCGCAGGGGACAACGGCCGGGACCGATCAGATTGCGGCTATTATTAATAAACTTTTTTCTATTCCGATTGGTCAGGCCCTGATGATGGTAGATTTTTTCGTCATCGCTACCGCCGGCATTGTGTTTAAAAGTGCCGAACTGTCACTGTACGCTTTGATTTCCCTGTTTGTAACAAGCAAAATTATTGATCTGATTCAGGAAGGCCCTAGTTCCGCGAAGGTGTTCCTGATTGTGACGACCATACCGGAAACGATAGCCGACGCCATTTTGGCCGACTTGTCCCGCGGCGTCACATTGTTTTCGGCCCGTGGCGGCTATACCAAACAGGCCGGCGAAATGGTCATGTGCGTGGTCAGCACCCGGGAGGTTACACAGCTAAAGGAACTGGTGTCTCAACTCGATGAAAAAGCCTTTGTGATTGTAGCCGACGCCCATGAGGTGCTTGGCGAGGGATTTAGCAAATAAAACGCCACTCTGCTGCATATGCATATAGAGGGCGTTTTTTTATGCCTGTGCCTCAACGTACAGGATGCTGCGGGAGGGGAAGACGTGAGACCATGGGGTACGGTGGTATATGTCGGCCGCCGTATGATCCGGCGGATGGCGGTAGCTGCAATCAGCCTGGCGGCTGTCGTTAAATTTGGTTCGCTGACCGGGATGGCCCTTTCCATGCTGGTCTCGCTGGTTGCCTATGCGGCGGCCTTTGGCCTGGAATTTGCCGCGGGCTTTGTCCTATTGTTGTTTGTCCATGAATGGGGTCATTTACTGGCATCAAGAATAGTGGGACTCAGGGTATCCAATCCCTTGTTTATTCCCTTTATTGGCGCGGTCATCAGTTTGAAACAACGGCCGCAGACGGCTAAGATGGAAGCTAATATTGCAATTGGCGGGCCGGCGGCGGGAACGCTGAGCGCGCTCGTTTGTCTGGCCATTTACTTCTGGACTGACAGTACGCTTATGCTGGTGATGGCCTATACGGCTTGCCTGCTCAATTTGTTTAACCTGATTCCCTGTGATCCGTTGGATGGCGGGCGGATTGCTGCCGCCATTTCCCCCTTCATGTGGTGGCTTGGCAGCATCACTGTGGGCAGCTTGTTTCTTTATACCCAGAATTTTTTCCTGCTGCTCATCTTTATCGTATCCTTAGTCCGGCTTTGGAAAAGCGAAACGGCCGGTTATTATTATGACATGCCGGCAGGTCAACGCTTTCTGGTGCTGCTTTGGTATTTGGGGCTTTTGACGGTGTTGGGCGTGATGACGCTGTATATTGCCGGTCTGCTGAAATAAGCTGAACCTGGTCAGGGGGCTTTTTTGTAGATTTAAGCAAGAGCTGTGGGTGCGAGGCGCATCCTGGAAAATTAACGTGCCGGGAAACGTCCCGGCACCGGCAACAGGGCATAAGTCTTGGAATTTTGTGTTTTTCCCAGGCGGCTCGGATGGCTTGGCAGAAGCACCTCGCGGGAGCCGTCCCTGAATGTGGACAAGCTGCAGGATATTACCAGGAAATATCTGCAAATGCTACAGGAAAAGAAGGTTTTTTACCAAAAGCGTCAAATCATTAGAACAGTGTGGGCAAATTCGACGCTTTTTTTGCGAAGCGTTTTTCAGGAGGAAGGGGGAGTGGCTATTGATACAAATGAACGGCGTTTCCAAAGTGTACAGCAACGGTTCTGTCGCCCTCTCAGATATTAATGTACAGATTGATAAAGGCGAGTTCGTGTTTGTCGTCGGGCCCAGCGGGGCAGGCAAATCCACCTTTATCAAACTGGTTTTCCGGGAAGAGCTTCCCACCCAGGGCGAGCTGGTTGTCAACGGACGGAATGTCGGCGACCTGGAGCCGCCGGAAGTACCCTACTTACGGCGCAGCCTCGGCATTGTGTTCCAGGATTATCGCCTGCTGCCGAATCGGACTGCCTATGAGAATGTGGCCTTTGCCATGCAGGTGGTGGAGAGTTCTCACCGGGAAATTCAAAAACGGGTACCCCATGTGCTGGACCTTGTCGGTTTGCGGCAAAAGGCACGTCATTATCCGACGCAAATGTCGGGCGGTGAGCAGCAGCGCATTGCTATTGCCCGGGCAATAGTGAATAATCCCGTCATTGTGATTGCCGATGAACCCACGGGAAATCTCGATCCGGAGACATCCTGGGAAATTATGAAAATCTTTGACCGGATTAATCAGAACGGTACGACCATTGTGATGGCCACCCATGATAAAACGGTGGTCGACGGCATGCGCAAGCGGGTTATCGCCATTGAAAAGAGCCGTATTGTCCGTGATGAAGCCAAGGGGGTATACGGCTATGAAGATTAGGACAATGGAGTATTTTATCCGTGAGGCTTTTGTCTCGCTGCGCCGGAACGGACTGATGAGTTTTGCCTCAGTCAGCACAGTGGCCTTGTCGTTGCTGATTCTGGGTATGTTTCTGGTCATGGTGCTCAATCTTAGCCATATGGCGTCCGCTCTGGAGTCACAGGTGGAAATATCCGTCTATCTGGAGGATGGCTTGAACGATCTGGAAATCAGGGAAACAGGGACACGCATCACGAAGATTCCGGGGGTTTCCCAGGTGCTGTTTGTCAGCAAGGATGAAGCGCTGGAACGGTTTAAACAGCGGCTGGGAGATCAGCAGGGTATGCTGAGCGCCCTGGGCGACAGCAATCCGCTGCCCAATGCGTTTGAGGTCAAGGTGGACAAGCCCGAGCAGGTGAAGCCGGCAGCCCAGGCCATTGCCAAGTTAAAGGGTGTGGAGAATGCCAAATTCGGTCAGGAAGTCGTCGAGCAGGTGTTTAATCTGGCGCGGATGATCCGGGTGCTGGGCGTCATTCTGATTGTTTTTTTGGCCCTGGCCGCCTTGTTTATTATCTCCAATACAATCAGGATCACCGTGTTTGCCCGGCGCAAGGAAATCGGCATTATGAAATATGTCGGTGCCACCGACTGGTTTATCCGCTGGCCGTTCTTAATTGAAGGAATGATTCTGGGCTTCGGCGGTGCTCTGGTAGCGGTACTGCTCCTCAGTCAAACCTACGGCGCCCTGGTATCGCAAATCTATCAGTCACTGGCGTTTTTGCCGGTCATTCCCCAATATCCGTTTATCAATCATATCAGCCTCTTCCTGCTGGTGGTGGGAGCGGTAATCGGGGCCTTAGGCAGTACCATCTCACTGAAGAAGTTTATGAAAGTGTAGTCATTTGGCCGGGTTAAACAGTAGGGTTAGGTTCGAGCTAATCAAAATTTTAATCCGGCCACGGTACTAATCTCGTGCGGGAGGGATTTCATGGTGACCATTCGCCGTTATCTGGCAGTGCTGCTGGTACTGCTTGTAGCCGTTCTTGCCGTCATGCCGGCCCTGGCTGACGAGCTGGAGCAGAAGCAGCAGGAATTGCAAAGCATGCAGCAGCAGATGCAGCAGCAAAAGGAACGGGCTGCCAGAGCACAGACCCAAGTTAACAGTGTATCGGAAAGGCTTCGTTCGATACAGGGCGATCTGGATGTGGCACAAAAAGAGTATTCGGCCATTCAGGACCAATTAGAGGCAACGGAAAAGAAGATCGAAGTAAATGGTGAAATTTTGGCTAAGGCCGAGGACGATCTGGCCGACCGCAGCCAAATTTTGAATAAAAGAATGCGCGACATTTATAAAAACGGTCAGGTTAATTATCTCGATGTGTTATTTGGTGCCAATGATTTTAACGATTTTGTGACCCGGATGGACATTTTGAAGCGGGTGGCCCGCCAGGATGTTGATCTGGTCAATAAGGTAAAGGCCGAACGGGAACTGATCCTGGCTAAGAAGGCGGAGCTGGAAACCGACCGTGCGAACATTGTGGAGTTGAAAAAAGCGGCGGAGGAAAAGAAAGCCTTGATTAGCGCTCGCAAACAGGAGCAGCAGAAAACGCTGGACAGCGCCATCAGTGAGCGGGATCAGGCGGAAAGCGCTTACCAGGAATTGCAGGAAAACTCCCGTCAGATTGAGCAGATGATCCGTCGCATCCAGCCAGGCAATGCCGGTTCGGCCGGTGGATCAGGAGCTTTGATGTGGCCGGCCAGCGGACCGATTACTTCGCCTTTTGGCTGGCGGACACATCCGATTTTCGGCACTGCCCGCTATCACAGCGGCATTGATATTGGCGCCGATTATGGAGACACGGTCGTGGCGGCCGACAGCGGTGTGGTAATTTTTGCCGACTGGATGGGCGGCTACGGCAAGGCGGTTGTTATCGACCATGGCGGCGGCGTTTCCACCTTATATGGTCATAATTCCGAGCTGCTGGTTAGTGAAGGACAGCGCGTCACCAAGGGGCAGGCTATCTCCCGGGTAGGCGCCACCGGCTATGCCACCGGGCCGCACCTGCACTTTGAAGTGCGGGAAAATGGCAGTCCTGTTGACCCGATGAGTTATCTGCCGTAGTGCCTATGCGTTAAGCAGCGGTTAGGACGTATATTTTTATTGCATTGTGCATAAGATTGTTTACATGAAAGTTCGGGGTTGTTGTACCTTATAGTAAGGGGCCGGCCTCGAACTTTCCTTGATGCGAATTGAGGTGTTGGTATTTGAGTCGGCGTAAGACGATTGCGGGAGCCGTATTATTGGTCGTATTGACCTTTTTTGCAACCACCGGAGGGTATTTGTATCTGCTGAATATTAATGCGGCGGATCTGGCCGGTACCTGGCAGATATTTCATGCCATGCAGATTATCAAAAGCCGGTATGTGGAAGAGACGGGAACCGATACCCTGGTGGCCGGAGCCATCAAAGGGATGGTCGGTTCGCTGGGCGATCCCCACTCCATTTACATGGATCCCAAAATGTATAAGGAATTTATGATTGAAACGGAAGGTTCCTTCGGCGGCGTAGGCATTGTGGTCGGCATGAAGGATAAACAGTTGATGGTAGTATCGCCGATTGAAGGAACGCCGGGGGAACAGGCCGGCATTAAGAGCGGTGACCAGATTGTTAAAATTGACGGGCAGGATACGAAAGACATGCTGCTGGACGAAGCGGTCAACAAGATCAGAGGCCCCGAGGGTTCGCAAATTGTCCTGTCCATCAAACGGGGCGCCGAACCGGTGCAGGATTATACCGTAACCCGTTCCAGCATTCAGATTAAGACGGTAGCCGGAAAAATGCTGCCGGGACAGATTGGATATATCCGTATTTCCATGTTTAATGAAAATACGGGCAACGACTTTGTGCAGAAGTATCAGGAACTGGAGCAGCAGGGCATGAAGGCCGTTATTCTCGATTTACGGGATAATCCGGGCGGGCTGCTGGAGGAAAGCGTGAAAGTGGCTTCCAAGTTTGTGCCCAAAGGTCCGGTCGTGTCGGTTGTTGACCGTCAGGGGAACCGCGAAACGCACCAGTCCGATCTGGCGGCCGTAAAGTATCCGGTCGTCGTGCTGGTTAACGGCGGCAGTGCCAGCGCCTCGGAGATTGTCGCCGGGGCCATTCAGGATACCGGGGCCGGTACGCTGGTCGGAACCAAGACTTACGGCAAGGGTTCGGTGCAGACGCTGATGCGCCTGAACGGCGGCGCGATCAAATTGACCATTGCCAAATACCTGACGCCCAATGACCGCTCGATCAACGGGATCGGCATTGAGCCCGACGTGAAGGTGGAATTGCCGCAAAATCAGCCGGTAACCACCGATATTCAACTGGATAAGGCTTTGGAAATTATTAAAAGCAAGCTATAAAAAAAGCGGCGGACCTGTTCCGCCGCTTTTGTCATAGGCGGGAGCATTTCGGCGATTGAACCAGCAAGAAGCTGTTTGGCTGGCAGCAGAGGCATAGACAAAGATGGTGAATTCACCATTTTCTGGTGGAAGCGGGGATAAGGAGAAGCGCTTCTTGTTATCTTATTACTGCGGCTGTATAGAAAGTTTGTTCGATGCGTGATATAATAATTGTTAATTGATATTAATGCTTGTTAAGGATGATTACGATGGCCATAGTCCCTAAATTGCATAGACCCACCATAGATACCGAAGGCGGCATCCCCTTTAAAATCGAGGCTCCCTTTCAGCCGACCGGCGATCAGCCGGAGGCGATTGCGGCCCTGGTAAAGGGGATTGAACGGGGTGACCGGACGCAGGTCCTGTTGGGGGCGACCGGCACCGGCAAGACCTTTACCATTGCTCAGGTGATTGGAAAGGTACAGAAGCCGACCCTGGTGATTGCCCATAATAAGACACTGGCGGCTCAGCTTGCCAGCGAGTTTAAAGAATTTTTCCCCAACAATGCGGTGGAGTATTTTGTCAGCTATTACGACTATTATCAGCCGGAGGCTTACATTGCCCACACCGACACCTACATTGAAAAGGATGCTTCGATCAATGATGAGATCGACAAGCTGCGCCATTCGGCTACCAGCTCGCTGTTTGAGCGGCGGGACGTCATCATTGTGGCCAGCGTGTCCTGCATTTATGGTTTAGGTTCGCCCGATGAATACCGTGATCTGGTGCTGTCGCTGCGTCAGGGGCAAATCCGGGACCGGGACGATATTTTACGCAAGCTGGTAGACATCCAGTATGAACGGAACGATATAAATTTTGTCCGCGGCAAGTTCCGTGTCCGGGGCGATGTCATCGAGATTTTCCCTGCCGCCTACGGCGAGAAGGCCGTTCGCGTCGAGCTGTTCGGCGACGAGGTGGAACGCATTCTGGAGATTGACACCCTCACCGGCGAGGTGCTGGCCGAACGCAAGCATATTGCCATCTATCCGGCTTCTCACTATGTCACTTCCCGTGAAACCATGCAGCGGGCCATGGTGAATATTGAAGCCGAACTGGCCGAGCAGCTGGCCCTGTTTAAGGCGCAAGGCAAACTGCTGGAAGCGCAGCGCCTGGAGCAGCGGACCAATTATGACCTGGAAATGATGCAGGAAATGGGCTATTGTTCAGGCATTGAAAACTATTCCCGCCATCTGACCGGCCGTAAACCGGGCGAATCACCGTTCACGCTGATTGATTTTTTCCCTGACGATTTCCTGATCGTCATTGACGAGTCTCACGTGACGCTGCCGCAGCTCAGGGCGATGTATGCCGGCGACCGTTCCCGCAAACAATCGCTGGTGGAAAACGGCTTCCGCCTGCCGTCGGCTTTTGACAACCGGCCGTTGCAATTTAACGAGTTTGAAGAGCGGATTCGTCAGATTGTCTATGTATCGGCCACCCCGGCCGCTTATGAAATGGAGCAGGCCAGCCAGGTGGCGCAGCAGGTTATCCGGCCTACCGGCCTGGTCGATCCGGAGATTGAGGTCCGGCCGATCAAGGGCCAGATGGACGATCTGCTGGGCGAAATCAAGCTGCGGGCCGCCGTCAACGAGCGGGTGCTGATTACCACGCTGACTAAGAAAATGGCGGAGGATCTGACCGAATTTTTAAAGGAAACCGGTATCCGGGTGCGGTATTTGCATTCGGATATTGCCACCATTGAACGGGGCGAGATTATCCGGGATTTGCGGGCCGGCGTATTTGATGTGCTGATCGGCATCAATTTGCTGCGGGAAGGTCTGGATATGCCCGAGGTGTCGCTGGTTACCATTCTCGATGCCGACAAGGAAGGCTTTTTACGGTCCGAAACCTCGCTGATCCAGACGATCGGCCGGGCGGCCCGTAATGTCAACGGCAAGGTTATTCTTTATGCCGACCGGATTACCGATTCCATGCGGCGGGCCATTGCCGAGACCAACCGCCGCCGCGATATTCAGGAGCAGTATAATACGCTGTACGGCATTACGCCCCAGACGGTGCAAAAGCGGGTTAAAGACCTGATTGAGACCACCAAGGTAGCCGAACTGCCGGCGGAATACAAGACCGACCGGATTGGTAATTTGAATAAACAAGAGATGCTGGAACTGGTCGGCAAGCTGGAAAAGGAAATGCGCGAAGCCTCCAAGAAGCTGGAGTTCGAACGGGCCGCCGAGCTGCGCGACATGATTGTCGAGCTGAAGGAACGGGCCGGACAGCCTAAGCCGGCGGGCCGGAAGAAAGCAAAATAACGATCACAGGAGAACCGCTGATTTTATGGGCCTGCCAGCCAGACGGAAAAAGATCCGTCAGGCTGCACCGGGTGAATTAATCAGTGGTTTCCGGCTGATTGATCAAATACAGGGAAGGAATGCGAAAGTGAAGGAAAAGATTATCATAAAAGGTGCGAGACAGCACAATTTAAAAAATATTGATATTGAACTGCCACGGGATCAACTGGTGGTAATTACCGGCCTGAGCGGGTCAGGCAAGTCCTCGCTGGCCTTTGATACCATTTATGCCGAAGGACAGAGGCGCTATGTCGAGTCGCTGTCGTCCTATGCCCGTCAGTTTCTCGGGCAGATGGACAAGCCGGATGTGGACTATATCGAAGGATTGTCGCCGGCCATTTCTATTGACCAGAAGACCACCAGCCGTAACCCCCGTTCCACCGTGGGGACGGTTACCGAAATCTATGACTATTTGCGGCTCTTGTTTGCCCGGGCCGGGCGGCCCCATTGTCCCAAATGCGGCCAGGCCATCAGTCAGCAGACGGTGGAGCAGATGGTCGATCAACTGACCGCGCTGCCGGAGGGGACCAAGCTGATTGTTATGGCTCCCGTGGTGCGAGGCAAAAAGGGCGAGCATCAAAAGATTCTCGAAGATATTCGGAAAAACGGCTATGTCCGGGTGCGAATTGACGGTCAGGTACAGGATGTGACCGACGAAATTGCGCTGGAAAAGAATAAAAAGCATACCATTGAAGTGGTGATTGACCGGCTGGTGGTGCGCGACGGAATCGGACAGCGGATGGCCGATTCGCTGGAAACGGCGCTGCAACTGGGCAAAGGCGTGGTGTTGGTTGACTTGGTGGGCGATAAGGAAGTGACGTTCAGCCAGAATTTTGCCTGCGTGGATTGCGGCATCAGTCTACCGGAAATTGCGCCCCGTATGTTTTCCTTTAACAATCCTTTCGGCGCCTGCCCTGATTGCACCGGTTTGGGCAATAACATGGAAATTGACCCGTCGTTGGTCATTCCCGACGGCAGCAAGGCGTTTATTGACGGTGCGATCGCGGCGCTGAGCAAAAACCTGAATTCCTACTTTATGTGTCAGTTGGAAGCCGTGCTTACTCACCACGGCGCTTCGCTGTACAGTACCTGGGACAGTTTAAGTGAAGAGTTGAAGCAACTGATCATGAATGGCTCTCAGGAGGAGAAATTCACCTTTACCTATGAGAATATGTACGGCGAGACCAAGCGCTACCATCTGCCCTTTGAAGGAGTCATTCCCCTCTTAAACCGCCGTTACCGGGAGACAGCTTCCGATTGGTCAAAGGAAGATATTGAGGAGTATATGAGCTCCAAGCCGTGCCCGGCCTGTAAAGGAGCGCGTCTCAAGCCGGAAACGCTGGCTATCCGGGTGGGCGGCAAGAATATTTATGAAGTGACTCGGCTGACCATCGTTGAGTGCCGGGATTTTTTTGCTGCTTTGGTGTTGACCGAACGGGAAATGACCATTGCCCGTCAAATTTTGAAGGAAATTAATGCCCGCCTGGGCTTTTTAGTCAATGTGGGTCTCGATTATCTGACGCTGGACCGGGCGGCCGGGACACTAAGCGGCGGCGAGGCGCAGCGTATTCGTCTGGCGACCCAGATCGGCTCCGGTCTGGTCGGTGTACTGTATATTCTGGACGAGCCCAGTATCGGACTGCATCAGCGGGACAATAACCGGCTGCTGGCCACGCTCAAGCATTTAAGGGATGTAGGCAATACCCTGCTGGTAGTCGAGCATGACGAGGATACCATGTATGCCGCCGACCATATTGTTGACATCGGTCCGGCCGCCGGTTCCGGCGGCGGGCAGATCATCGCCCAGGGTACGGTGGAAGAGATTAAAGCTTGCCGGGATTCGGTAACCGGCCAGTACCTGAGCGGCGTCAAATATATTCCCGTACCGGCTGTGCGGCGCAAGCCTAACGGCAAGTGGCTGGAAGTAGTCGGCGCCAGGGAAAATAACCTGAAAAAGATCAACGTCAAGTTCCCTCTGGGTGTTTTTACCGCCGTGACCGGTGTTTCCGGGTCAGGCAAGAGTACGCTGGTTAATGAAATTTTATATAAAGGCCTGGCGTCCCGGCTGTATGGCGGCAGTCGCCAGCGTCCGGGCGAGCATAACGAAATTCGCGGTATTGAATATATTGACAAGATTATTGATATCGATCAGTCGCCGATCGGGCGGACGCCGCGCTCCAATCCGGCGACCTATACCAGCCTGTTTGACGTGATCCGCGACGTGTTCAGTCAGACGCCGGAGGCCAAGGTACGCGGCTACAAGCCGGGCCGCTTCAGCTTCAACGTGAAGGGCGGGCGGTGCGAGGCTTGCCGGGGCGACGGGATTATTAAGATTGAAATGCATTTTCTGCCTGACGTGTATGTTCCCTGTGAAGTATGCAAAGGGGCGCGCTATAACCGGGAAACGCTGGAGGTCAAGTATAAGGGCAAGAGCATCGCCCAGGTGCTGGATATGGTAGTTGACGAAGCGGTGGAGTTTTTTAAAAACATCCCGAAGATCCATCGCAAACTGCAAATCCTGCAGGATGTCGGTTTAGGGTATATTCAGTTGGGACAGCCGGCTACCACGCTGAGCGGCGGCGAGGCCCAGCGGGTCAAACTGGCTACCGAGCTGGCCCGCCGCAGCACCGGCAAGACGCTGTACATTCTTGACGAGCCGACCACCGGTCTGCACACGGCTGATATTCACCGCTTGCTGGAGGTGCTGCAGCGCCTGGTGGATGGCGGTGACAGCGTCGTGGTGATTGAACATAATCTGGACGTGATTAAAACGGCCGATTATTTGATTGACCTGGGGCCGGAGGGCGGTTCCGGCGGCGGCACTATTGTCGCCAAGGGAACGCCGGAGGATATTGCCGCCACTGCGGCATCTTATACCGGACAGTTTCTGGCACCGGTACTGGAACGGGGCATCCGGGAGGAACGGCAGGCATAAAAAACAGGCTGTTCCAAATCACTTGGTTTGGAACAGCCTGTTTATATGGCGAAATAGCATGTCGTCCCTTTGCCATTGCCACAAAGGGAGGCAAAAGGCTAGGCCTGTTCTCCCAAAAACTTAAGAAAAGACTTGGCTTGTGTCGAGTCCCTAGGGACGAAGACACAAGCCTTAGTCGTCCTTACTTATGATCAGAAAGTCCTAAAATCCGTAGACTCGCTTCGCTCAAACAGCAATCCAAAGGGCACAGGCGGATTTCTTAACGGAAGCCGGTAATTTTTCATCCTGCGGAACGTATGTTTCCGGAAAAAGTCAACGGAGAGAACGAAAGACCGAAATAAATTGTGATATAGACGCAAAAAAACGCAGGCAAGCTGGAGTAGCTTGCCTGCGTTGGCTTATATTAATCTTCGGAGGAAGGTGTCATCCGTTTGGCGATGAACTGGGTGTCAATATCGCCGCTGCAGAAATAGGGATTATCCAGCAGCTTCCGGTGAAAATCAATAGTGGTTTTCACGCCGACAATCCGGAATTCGGATAAGGCCCGCCGCATGGTCTTAATGGCGTCGCCGCGGGTTCGGCCGCAGGTAATGATTTTGGCGATCATCGAGTCATAGTACGGCTGGACAATCGAGCCGGTGCAGACGCCGTCGTCTACCCGGACATTGGGACCGCCGGGCTGGTGATAAAAGGTGATTTCACCGGGCGAAGGCAGGAAGAAATTATCAGGGTCTTCTGCGTTAATCCGGCATTCAATGGCATGACAGTTAAACTTCATGTATTCCTGACGGATGGGCAGCGGATCGCCGGCGGCGATGCGAAGCTGCGTCTTCACCAGGTCCACGCCGGTGGTGATTTCAGTAATGGCGTGCTCCACCTGGATACGGGGATTGATTTCCATGAAATAAAATTCACAGGTGTTTTTGTCCATCAGGAATTCGACAGTGCCAATGTTGGTATAATTGGCGCTTTTGGCTGCCCGGATGGCCAGGGCTCCCACCTTTTGACGCATTTCCGGCGTGATGACGCAGGAAGGCGCTTCTTCCAGAATTTTCTGATTGCGCCGCTGAATGGAGCATTCCCGTTCTCCAAGATGAATGATGTCGCCGTAGTTGTCGGCCACGATCTGTACTTCGATATGGCGGGCATTGGCGATATATTTTTCTAAATAAAAGCCGGCAGTGGTAAAATCAATTTTGAGCGCCGCCGTGTGAATATCCGCTTCATTTTGGGCCACGAACATGGATTTGCCGCCGCCGCCGGCAATCGGTTTGATAATCACGGGATAGCCTATTTTGGCTGCCGTGCTGACTGCCTCTTCCAGGCTGTGGACAGGATCGCTGCCAAGGGCCATCGGCAAGCCAGCCTGTTTCATCAGTTCGCGGGCCGCATCCTTGTTGCCCACTTTGCGGATAGTTTCCGGACGGGGACCGACAAACACAAAGCCGGCTTTAATGACAGCCTCGGCAAAGTCGGCGTTTTCCGATAAAAAGCCATAACCGGGGTGAATGGCGTCTACTTCGGCCAGTTGAGCCGCATCTAAAATAGCGGCCACATTGAGATAACTGCGGGTGGCGTCGGCCGGGCCAATATTGATGGCCTGATCTGCCAGCTTTACATGTACCGCATCGGCATCTGCACTGGAATAGACAGCGACTGTTTCAACTCCCAGCTCCTGGCAGGCCCGGATGATTCGTATCGCGATTTCACCGCGATTGGCAATTAATACACGCTTGAACATCGGTATAGACCTCCCATTTGCAGTCTTAGTATGCCCGGTTGTTAGATTCGCAACCAGACTCTAACGGAGACATTATAGATGATTGGCGGCATTTATACAAGCGGTTTTACACATGTATACAATGAACTTATGGGATAATTTTATATAGCGGGTGAGCAACTGGCAAAACGCAGCAATTGCTGGTACAATGACAATACAGACGGCAGCGGCACGAATGACGCAGTCCCTGCCGGGGAGGAATGCATGCATACTGATTTAACGGAAAAACTGTCCCATTTGCCTGATCAGCCAGGCGTTTACCTGATGAAGGACGACCAGGGAAAGATTATTTATGTCGGCAAAGCGGTGGTGCTGAAAAACCGGGTTCGCTCCTATTTTCAGTCCAGTCGCAATCATTCGCCGAAGGTGCGGTCCATGGTGGCCCGCATTGCCGACTTAGAATATATTGTAACCGCTTCCGAGATGGAGGCGCTTATTTTAGAATGCAACCTGATCAAAAAACATCGCCCTAAATATAATATCAGCTTGCGGGACGACAAAAGTTTCCCTTATATTAAGGTCACTCTGAACGAATCCTTTCCCAGAGTGTATGCCACCCGTAAGGTGGTGAAAGACGGTGCCCGCTATTTCGGTCCTTATACCAATGCGGGAGCGGTGCACGAAACGCTGAAGCTGTTAAAAAGGTTGTTTCCGCTGCGGACCTGCCGGCGGCTGGACGCGCCGCGTCCCTGTTTGCAGTACCATATCAAACGCTGCCTGGCGCCTTGCGCCGGCAAGGTGGATGAAGTTGAGTACGGCGACATGATTAAGGCAGTCTGCCTGTTTTTGGAAGGGCGCAGCGAGGATATGGTGAAAAGCCTGCGCCGGAAAATGGAGCAGGCCGCGGAAAATCTGGAATTTGAGCAGGCTGCCCGGCTGCGTGATCAATTGCAGGCGGTGGAGAAGATTACAGAAAAACAAAATATCGTAACAGGCGCCGGCGACCAGGATGCGATAGGCTTGGCCCGGTCGGCCGCCGGTATCTGCGTCCAGGTATTCTTTATCCGCAGCGGCAAAATGGTGGGGCGGGATCATTTCCTGCTCAGCGGCGGCGAGGAGGAAGAAGATGCCGATTTGTTGACGGCTTTTCTCAAGCAATATTATAGCCAGTCCACCTTTATACCCCGCGAAATTTTGCTGCCTCTGGAACTGGCCGAACAGGAACTGCTGACCGAGTGGTTGAGCGGCCTGCGGGTCGGCAAGGTATGGCTGGAGGTGCCCAAGCGAGGCACGAAGAAGGATCTGGTTCAGATGGCGGCAGGCAACGCTTTGCTGGTGCTTAACGAACAGGCGCTTAAAATTCAGGATCAGGCCGACCGCACCGAGGGCGCCGTCCGCGAATTGGGCCGCTACCTGGCGATGGACGGCCTGCCGGAGCGCATCGAATGTTTTGACATTTCTCATATTCAGGGGGCGGAAACGGTGGCGTCCATGGTCGTTTTTGAAGGCGGCCTGCCCAAGAAGGAGGACTACCGGCGGTTTAAGCTGCGTACGGTGGAGGGCAAGCCGGACGATTTCAAGTCTATGCAGGAGGTGGTGGGACGGCGCTACAGGGGCGGCAACGCTCCCATGCCCGACCTCATCATCATTGACGGCGGCAAGGGGCAGCTCAGTTCGGCCCTGGAGATTATTCGCGGCGCCGGTCTGCATGAGGTTATGGTGGTTGGCCTGGCCAAAGAGTTCGAGTATATTTTCCGGGAGGGTGACAGCGATCCGTTGATTTTGCCGCGCCACTCCCAGTCGCTCTATCTGGTGCAGCGCATCCGGGATGAAGCCCATCGCTTTGCCATCACTTATCACCGGAAATTACGGTCGAAGCGGAACATGGTGTCGGTACTTGACCACATTCCGGGAATCGGGGAGAAACGCCGCAAGGCGCTGTGGCAGGAATTCGGCAGTCTGGCTAAGATCAAACAGGCCGCGGTGGAAGAACTGGCGGCGGCACCGGGCATGACCCGGCCGGCGGCGGAAGCGGTTTATGCCTTTTTTCGCCGTGATCCGGCGGCGCCGAATGCATAGTATGATAACTCCAAATTAAGCCATACTAGTAGTGAACGGGGTTCGTCATGGTTGAGCCAAGAGCGGTGCCGGGTTTCAAAGGGAGCTCGGCATGGTTCGGCCAAAGATTGCTGTCGGGTCTGGCGGCTCGGCAGCAGTCGGCGGGAAGATCGTCAGCGGTTCCGTAAGGCTGTGCGGCAGCCCAACTGTTGTCGCGGGGTCGAAAGGGATGGCTGGCGGTCGAGTCAAGATCGTCCGGGGTGCCGGAGGGTCACCGGGACGACCGCTACAAAGGGTCTGTCGCAGTTTGGCGATTGCGGCAGGCTCGGCAGGTATTCCGGGCGGTCGGGCAAAGGCCGGTGGCAGTGGCAAAATGCTTGTGCGCGGTCGAAAGATTGCGTATAGGTGTGTAGCGATTGCCATTGACCGGCGCGCAGATCATGGCGGGCTCTTTTCGGGAAGCGGGAGACTGTTCTCCCGCTTCCCTTTTTGTCATTAGCTCTACCGATTGCCGGCTGGAGAGAA
This sequence comes from Propionispora hippei DSM 15287, assembly GCF_900141835.1. Taxonomy (NCBI): domain Bacteria; kingdom Bacillati; phylum Bacillota; class Negativicutes; order Selenomonadales; family Sporomusaceae; genus Propionispora; species Propionispora hippei. Next base: position 70,082 of record NZ_FQZD01000010.1, read on the forward strand.
AGGCAGGACGAAAGCCACGCGGCTTCGACCGCATAGCCACCGGCAGGCGGGATACACTAGTACTGGCACCGGGCCGGCCGTAACCCGGTGGAATTGATGGTGGAAGACTCTGACGGCTGTAGGGCGCGTGGCGGCAATGCGGCGGTTTACGGAAAATGGCCGGCTCTATTCCAGGGCTTAGGCTTGTACCGTTAGCCGTTATCGGCGGCAGAATCGGTTAAGCATTGTCAAGCAGGCTGAAATAGTAGTAAAATAGAGAGGCAAAGGAAACATTAAAAAAGGGAGGTTGACTTTACCGCATTATGAATAAAGCAGGATGGATTGTACTTGTAGTCATTGCCCTGGTGGTTGTCTGGGGCGTGAGTGCTTATAATGGCCTGATCAGTTTAAATGAGCAGGTTAACGGGAAATGGAGTCAGATTGATAACCAATTGCAACGGCGGACCGATTTGATTCCCAACTTGGTAAATACGGTCAAAGGCTATGCCGCCCATGAACAGGCTGCCATTCAGGCTGTAGCTGACGCCAGGGCCAAACTGGCCGGGGCGCAGGGACCTGCTGCCAAGGCGCAGGCCGATGCCGAGGTCAATAGTGCTTTAAGCCGTCTGCTGGTTGTTGCCGAAAATTATCCGAATCTAAAGGCTGACCGGAATTTTCTCGCCCTGCAGGACGAGCTGAGCGGCACGGAGAACCGGATTGCGGTGGCCCGCAAGGACTATAACGACGCGGTGCAAGTGTACAATGTAAAAATCCGGTCGTTGCCGACCAGTATTTTTGCCGGCATCATCGGCTTTGGTCCCAAGGAATATTTCAAGGTGGAAGAAGGAGCGAAACAGGTGCCTTCGGTCCAGTTTTAGCGAGCACTGCCAACTCTGACGCACAAAGATGATGACGGGGAAAATTATCAACTTCTGTTTGCAGGTTGGTGGAGTACTAGCGCGAAAACGGAGGATTTTTATGAAAAAATGGCTGGCTTGTCTGTTGGCGGGTGCTTTGCTGGTCATCGCGGCCGTAGCCTGGGCGCAGCCACAGATACCGCCCGCTCCCGCGAACAATGTATATGTGCAGGATAACGCCGGGGTGTTGACCAGCGCCACCAAAAACCGCATTAACGAGGTCGGGAGCTATCTGCAGGAAAAGACCACGGCCAAGCTGATGGCGGTGACGGTGAAGAGCTTTGGCGATGCCGCGCCGGAGGAATATGGACTGGCTATACTGCGCCAATGGGGCGTAGGTGATAAGGAACGAAACAACGGTGTCGTTCTTGTGGTTGCCACCGAGGACCGCAAAGCCAGAATCGAAGTGGGCTATGGCCTGGAAGGGGCCCTGCCTGATGCGAAAACCGGGCGGATTCAGGATGAGTACATGCTGCCTTTTTTTCGCCAGCAGGACTATGATAAGGGAATCTTGAACGGCTATCTGGCTTTGGCCAGCGTTACGGCCGCCGAATACGGCCTGGAGCTTCCCGCTGGCAGCAAAGGAGTGGCAAAGAGCGGTGCCGTACACCAGGACTCTGCCTGGGCGGTGCTGCCCTGGTGGATGAAAGCCGTGGCGGCAGGCTTGCTGTTGCTGCTGTTTATCTTTGACTGGGTGTTTCTGGGCGGCAGCATTACCTGGCTGCTGTTGTCGCTGCTGCGGTTCCGCGGCGGCGGTGGTGGTGGCGGCTCGGGCGGTCGCGGTGGATTTGGCGGCGGCTCAGGCGGTGGCGGCGGTTCCAGCCGAAACTGGTAAGGAACGGGACGCCCTTAGATGGTAGCAGGCGCGCTGTTGTGACCGGTTTGGCCGGACACCGCGGTTTGTGCTCCTATAATAAAATTGAGAAGGGGATGTTTACGATGGCAAAATGGGTATGTACAGTATGTAATTATGTGTATGATGAAGAGGTAGGCGATCCGGACGGCGGTATTGCGCCGGGAACTCGTTTTGAAGACATTCCGGACGACTGGGTTTGCCCCCTCTGTGGCGTGGGCAAGGATCAGTTTGAACAGCAATAAATACATACGATAAAAATTGCCGCTCCAGCAGGAGCGGCAATTTTTTGTTTAATGCGTGATCTTGGACAGGTGGGGCAGCCAACCGCGGTCCAGGGCCAGCTGCAGCAGCCGGTAATCCCAGTCCAGACCGGCATCCAGTTTCTCGCGGTAGAGGAGGGCCACTTCAAGCTGGTACGACTGGTGCAAGGCCCCCAACAGTGCTGCTTGCGACGCTTTGGCGAGGGACGCCAGATAGAGGGCGATTTCCCGGTCAGTGGCTCTTGCGTCATGGGGGATGTCCAGCGGCGATTTGTGAAGCGTCCGTTTTTTAAAGCTTAATGTGGGGAGGGAGGCACCGTTTTCCTCCAGCAGCTCCTCCGACTGTTCGATTAAGTTTTCCGTGTCATACTCAAGAGCTTCTTTTATCAGCGCCTTTAACTCGGAATCCTGGGCGTGATTATACATGATTTCCAGTATGGAGATGTTGAGCCGGCCCTGGGCGACGACCCCGTACAGGCTGGCAGCTTCTAAATAGTTGAGCGGCTCCTTGTCAAAGAACATGTTGACGAGATTGCGGGTTTCTGCGTTGACTTTATCGAGCAATGACATATTCAGACCTCCCAGATAAATTTTGCCCGGCCACGGGGCGATTGCATAATGGGCTGTAATGCGGCTTTACTTATAGCATGAACCAATCGGATATTTTCATGCATGAAAGAGGATTTAAAAATCAATATGGCGAAAATTTTTATTAAATAAGTGAAACGGAGTGGAAAGACATGCAGTATGATTTACTGGAAACAGCCTGGGGCTGGATGGCGGCGGTCTGGTCGGCAAAAGGCCTGTATGAGCTGAGTTTTCCTAAGCCGGACCAGGAAGCGGCTATTATGTCGATAGATAACTGCAAAGGAGAACGGGGGGAGGAACCGCATCCCTATACCGGCCAGTTGCTGCAGGAGTTGAAGCTTTACTGGCAGGGCTTTCCCGTGGAATTTACCGTACCTGTTGACTGGAGCGGTTATACGCCGTTTCAGAAGGCTATTTTGTCGTATACGGCCACCATTCCCTATGGACAAACCCGTACCTACCGGCAGGCTGCTGAGGCGGCCGGTTCGCCTAAGGCTGTCCGGGCCGCCGGCGGCGCCCTGCATATCAACCGAACGCCTATTGTGGTTCCCTGCCACCGGGTTATCGGCAGCCATGGCGGGCTAACCGGCTTTGGCGGCGGTTTGGAACTAAAACAGGCGCTGCTTTTGCTGGAGTCGCCGGAAGAGACGCCTCTCTTCCCTGGGGGAAAATAAGCTGGTTTTCAGCCAGTCGGCAGGATATAATAAATAGAGTTGATAAACTACTGCGGTTACGAAGAAAATGAAGGAGCTGCAGTGGTTTTGCAGTTTACTCGGTTTCCGGTGGGAGGATGTCATGAGCGGTTTTTTGCTGCGGACAGTTATGAACGCATTGCTAATTTACCTTATGCTGAGCCATCTGGCCGGTATTTTTGTCGATACTCTCGGCGGGATGCTGCTGGCGGCCTTGGTATTGGGGATGGCTAATGGCTTGCTGAGAACCTTGTTGTTTCCAACCGGGCCGGTTTGGCACTGGCAAAAGCTGCTGCCGGCTACTTTCTGTTTAAATCTGGCCGGCCTGGGCTTAGTTGTCTATATTTTGCCCGGCTTTGAAATTTCCAGCTTGCCGCTGGTAGGGCTGGGGATTTTTATTCAGTCTTTATGCAGTTCGCTGCTGTCCAAAACCATTCGGGATAAAAAGCTGCAAGCCGAACGGGTGGAGCCGGCGAGGAAAGGATGATCATGATGAAAATTAAATTAGTCGCTTTGGATCTGGACGATACGCTGCTGGACTCGAAGCGGATCATTTCACCGCGGACCAGACGGGCTATACAGGATGCCGTGGCACAAGGGGTCATGGTGACAGTGGCTACCGGCCGGATGCATATTTCGGCCCTGCCGTATGCTCAGCAGTTGGGGCTGGATGTGCCGATTATTACTTATAACGGCGCGCTGATCAAGTCCAGTCTGTCCGGGGAGGTGCTGTCCAGCCGGCCGGTGCCGCGGCCGGTGATGGATGAGGTGCTGGCGCTGTTTCGCGCCAATGGCTGGTATCTTCAACTGCATATTGGCGATTCGCTGTATGTGAAGGAAAGCAATGAGCGGGTCCGCTTCTATGAGGAGACGGCCGGCGTCAAGGCCGAGGTGGTAGGCGACAAGCTGTATTCGGTGCCGGGGGAAGCCAGCAAAATGCTGACTATTGCCGAGCCGGAGACTATTCAGGCAATCCGGCGGCAACTGCTGCAGGCCGGTTTTGGCGAACGGCTGAGTATGGCCATATCCAAACCGCAATATCTGGAAATGACCTGCCTGGGCGTAAACAAGGGCTGGGCGCTGGATTTTCTGGCTAACAAGCTGCAAATCGGGCGGGATGCGGTCATGGCTGTCGGCGACTCGCAGAACGATCTGGACATGATTGAGTATGCCGGGCTGGGTGTAGCCATGGGCAATGCTTCCGATACAGTGAAAGCGGCAGCGCAGGCGGTCACGCGGGGTCATGACGAGGACGGCGTGGCCGAGGCAATTGAAAAATATGTCCTGGGCCGCTAGACGCCCTAACAATAGCTGGTACGGACCGGAAGCAAGCCGGGCAAGTACCGGCTATTTTCTTTGGGGCTTTTTCCGGAGCGATGGCGTTTTTTTGCATTTTTAGATACTTTGCCCTATAATTGTAGATAGCTTTAGGAACCACCGCTTTATTTACACTGTACATCCTGGTGAAGCTTTCCCCGCCCGGGGAAAATCTCCCGTCAGACCGGCAAGGTTATTGCATCAGCGGTTCCTTAATGTATTGGCAGGCTACGACAGACCCTGTCCTGCAGGATCTGTCTGCGATAAAAAAAGCCGCCGGTTTTCCGGAGGCTAGGTACTCTAATTTTAAATTCAGTCAGAGTGCCGGGAAGTGTTTTAAAGGAGGAGAAGCTTATGTGTCTTGTTGCAGATTTGCATATTCATACCGTAGCCAGCGGTCATGCCTACAGCACGGTGCTGGAAAACGCCAAGGCGGCGGCCGACAGGGGACTGGCGCTGATCGGTATTACCGACCACGGGCCCAATATGCCGGGCGGACCGCATGAATACCATTTTGCCAATCTTGTTGCCCTGCCGGAAGTTTTGTACGGCGTACGGGTATTAAGGGGTATTGAAGCCAATATCATCGACCAGAACGGCAGTCTGGACCTGCCGGATGAACGCTTATCCAAACTGGATGTCGTTATGGCCGGTTTCCACAGTGAAAGCTTTACGGCCGGTACGGTGGAGGAAAATACGGCTATGTTGATTAATACCATCAAAAATCCCTGGGTGGATGTCATCGTACATCCCGGCAATCCGGCGTTGCAAATTGATGCCGAAGCCGTAGTTAAGGCCGCCGTGGCGTATGATGTCGCCCTGGAGGTCAATAACAGTTCGCTGGTGCGTTCCCGCAAGGGAAGCCGCCCCTACTGCGGCAGGATCATCCAGTTGGCCAGGCAGTACGGCGCTAAAATGATTGTCGGCACCGACAGCCATTTTGCCCTGCATATCGGTGATTTTAGCGAGGCGCTCCAGCTCTTGGCTGAAAACGATGTGGCGCCTGACGCCATGTTAAATTCGTCGGTTGAAAAGCTCCTTGCCCATCTCAACCGGCGCACTAACCGCCTGAATCCGGTGACCTTTTAGGGAGAATACCGGGCGGTACGAGTCATTAGGTTTGAAAGAGGTGATAGCATGCAAGATGTCCGTTTAGTCATTATTACAGGCATGTCCGGGGCGGGTAAGACACAGGTCGTCCGCACCATGGAAGATATCGGCTATTTTTGTGTGGATAATCTGCCGCCGGCGCTCATCCCCAAGTTTGCCGAACTGTGCACTCAGTCGGCGGGCCAGGTCAATAAAGTGGCGCTGGTCGTGGATATCCGGGGCCGTGAATTTTTCGGCACCCTGATTCAGGTGCTGGAGGAAATGGAGACCCAGGGCTACGTATATGAAATTTTATTTTTAGAGGCTTCCGATGAAACCCTGATCCGCCGCTATAAGGAAAGCCGGCGGCGGCACCCCATGGCGCCGCACGGCCGCATCAGCGCCGGCATTGCCAGTGAGCGGGAGAAGGTGGAATCGGTGCGGGGCCGGGCCAATCATATTATCGACACTTCGGTGACGACGACGGCTGAACTGCGCGATAAGGTGATTTCACTGTTTGCCTGCGAGTGTGCTCAGGAACGGATGTCGATCACCGTAGTGTCCTTCGGTTTTAAGCATGGAATGCCGCTGGATGCCGATATGATGTTTGACGTGCGGTTTCTTCCCAATCCATTTTATGTGGAATCGCTGCGCAAGAAGAGCGGCACAGTGGAAATGGTGGGCGAATATATCTGGAAATGGCCGATTACACAGCAGTTTATGGAAAAGCTGTCCGCTTTGCTGGAGTTTCTGGTGCCTAACTATATCCAGGAGGGAAAAAACAATCTGGTGATTGCCATTGGCTGTACCGGCGGGATGCACCGCTCGGTATTTGTGGCCCACAAGATTTATGAAGGCCTTCGGAGCAAGGGGTATAAGGTGAATATCGAGCATCGCGATGTGCAGAAGAACGAGGTGGAGGAGCATAATGAGTCATATGCCGGGCCACCTGATAAAGATGGCTGAAGTATGCGATTAAAAGCAGAGGTGTAATGCAATTATGCATTTTTTGAAGTGGTTGTACCCCGGTATGAAATTGAAACGCTGGCTGCTGCTGTTCTCCCTGGGCGTTATTGCGGCGAGCATCGGTTTGGCCATTGTGTTTAACTATAAATATGTGGGTACGGTGGAAGAAGCCATTTTCCGGATGGTGTACCTGACGACAGGAAAATATTACTATGCCGTGACCACGATCGCCGGCATAGCGATTATTGCGCTGGGTCTGACGATTATGACTTTGGCCACGCGTCAGATTATTCACTCGGTCATCAGTGTGCTCATTCCCGACGGCCCTGACCGGCTGGTGGAAATTATCTTTCAGAAACGCAAGCTGAACAAGGGTCCGACCATTACGGTCATCGGCGGCGGCACAGGATTATCGGTACTGCTGCGCGGTATTAAAAGCGTGACCAGCAACATTACGGCTATTGTGACTGTCGCCGACGACGGCGGCTCTTCGGGGCGGCTGCGGGAGGATTTGGGGATGATTCCGCCGGGCGATTTGCGCAACTGCCTGGTAGCGCTGGCCGATACCGAACCGCTGATGGAAAAACTGTTCCAGCACCGTTTTGGCGGCGATGGCAGCCTGGCCGGACACAGTTTTGGCAATTTGTTTATCGCTGCGATGACCGAAGTACTGGGCGATGTGGAACAGGCCTTAAAGGAGTCGAGCAAGGTTCTGGCGGTGCGCGGCAAGGTGCTGCCCGCCTCGGTGCAGACCGTCCGTTTAAAAGCTGAGATGGAGGACGGCAGCATTGTGGAGGGCGAATCGCAGATTCCGCTGGCCGGCAAGAAGATCAGGCGGATATTTATCAATCCGGAGGATGCCGAACCGGTGGAGGGGGCGCTGGAGGCGCTGCGCGAGGCCGACGCCGTGCTGTTGGGGCCCGGCAGCCTCTATACCAGCGTACTGCCCAATCTCTTGGTTCATGGGATCGCCGAGGCGCTGCGTAAGACGCCGGCGGTCAAAATATATATCTGCAATGTCATGACGCAGCCGGGGGAAACCGACGGGTATTCAGCGGCCGATCATGTGCGGGCGCTGCTCGATCATGTCGGGCCCGGCGTTATTGACTATGTGGTGGTCAATTCCCAGGAGGTGGCGCCGGCCCTGCGGGAAGTTTATGCCAGCCAGGGAGCCTTTCCGGTGGTAGTCGACGCCGAGGCGATCGAAGCGATGGGGATTAAGGTGCTGAAAGCCAATATAATCAGTGAAACCAATTTGGTGCGCCATGACCCGCTGAAACTGTCGCGGGCGATTATTTCCATGGTGTATAAGCTGACCGTCAATTCGGAGCGGATGCGGCTCTTAGATTACTATCTGATCGGGGAAAATATCAAGGAGTTAAAAGATTTGGATGATTAGGCAGGTGTGACGGTAGGTGTCTTCTTTTTCTAGTGAAGTAAAAAACGAGCTGGCCCGGATCGCCGGCGAGGAAAACTGCTGCCACATTGCCGAGCTGGCTTCCCTGATGCGAATGGGCGGCACCATGCTGATCGGCGGCAACAGCAATCTGGGCATTACCTTTACGACCGAAAATGCGGCGGTGGCGCGCAAGGTGCTGACCTTGATCAAAAGCGGCTTTAAAGTTAAGACCGAGGTGACGGTTACCCGCGGCCGACGATTGAAAAAAAATAATTCCTATCTGCTTAAGGTAGTTCCGTCGCCGGTTGTGACCGAGCTCTTGGCGGCGCTGGGCATTATGCGCGGCGACAATCTCAATGTGGGCCGCGACATCGGCCTGCTGCGTAAATCCTGCTGCCGCCGGGCTTATCTGCGCGGCGCTTTTTTAGGCGGCGGCTCGGTGAACAAGCCGGAGGGCGATTACCATCTGGAACTGGTTACGGGCAATCTGGATTTCGCCAAAACGCTGGTCCGGCTGATGAAGAATTTTCATCTGCCCGTGCGCCTGACCGAACGGAAGAACGATCATATTGTCTACTTGAAGGACGGCGACGCTATCACTTCGCTGCTGCGAATTGTCGGTGCCCACAACGCTCTGCTGGACTTTGAAAATGTCCGGGTGGTAAAAGACATGCGCAACCAGGTAAACCGGCTGGTCAACTGTGAAACGGCCAATTTGCAAAAAACCGTCAATGCCGCCGTCCGGCAGGTGGAAAATATCAGGCGCATTGACCAGGCTGTCGGTCTGGCCAAACTGCCCAGAGGCTTACGCGAAATGGCCGAAGTCCGCCTGGAGCATCCTGACGCTACCCTGCAGGAGCTGGTGGCGATTATGGGCGGTCAGGTAGGCAAATCGGGCATTAATCACCGGCTTCGAAAGCTGGAAGAGATTGCTAGGGAGTGTTCGGATACTAACGGAATGGTTCATGACGAGTGATTTTTGTACCAGACGAGGCGAAATTTTGCAGAAATAGTGGTTCCTATTTCAAAGAATTTTAACGAAGTATGGTGCGAAAAGCACCGCCAGGGGGTGTTTCGGATAGTGTCCAGACACTCCCTGGAGAGTTGGAAACTGGAGGAAATCATGAAACGCACGAATAAACTGGCTATATGGGCGGCGGCGCTAGTAGTGGCAGGCCTTGTCTGGCTGCTCTATCCTGCCCAGGGGACGCTGATTCTGGAATATCATAAAATCTGTGAGGACACTTCGCCCTATGCGGTAGCGCCGGTTGAATTTGATAAGCAGCTTCAATACCTGGCCGATGAAGGTTATACGACCATATCGATGAAAGAATTTGCCGCCGCTGCAGCCGGCCAGGGAGTTTTGCCGGCTAAACCGGTGGTTATTACCTTTGACGACGGTTATGACAATAACTATACCGAGGCGTTGCCCTTGCTGGAGCGCCACGGGATGAAAGGCACTGTCTTTGTCGTCAGCGGCTATGTGGAACAGTATACGGGTTATCTGTCGTGGCCGCAAATTCTGGAGATGCAGCGGCGTGGGATAGAGATTGGCTCTCATACTGCCAACCATGTGCAACTGGATACGCTGAGTCCGGATGAGCAGCGTAAGGAGATCACCGAGTCTAAGGCGGTGTTGGAGCAGCATATCGGTCGACCGGTGGAGTTTCTCGCCTATCCCTTTGGCGGCTATACGGCAGAAACGGAAAAGCTGTTGAAAGAGGCCGGTTATATCGGCGCCTGTACGGGAGAAGCCGGTCTGAACCGGGGCGGGGACAAGCCCTATGCGCTCAAGCGGGTATACATTCCCAATTCCCGGTGGGGTCTGTGGGAATTCAAACTGCGGCTCTGGCGGGCAATAGTATTTACAAAACTGGGACTATAAAATATAGAAATTCTGATGCTTTGACTAAGTCAAAGCATTTTTTATTGGAAAAAAATAAATACTAACAGAGAAGTAAATCGTAACAATAAGAGGTGCGTCATGTCATACCGGACGGTGATGAATGATCGGAGAAAATGGGAGTGGAAACAACTTTGGCTGTTTGTGGGGTCTATGCGGCTGGGGCTAATGCTGCTGCTGCTGCTGACCGGGGCGATGGCCGCCGGTACGGCATTGCCCGCTATTTACCGAAGCGGCTGGTATAACGGACTATTGGGGCTGTTATGCCTGAATCTGGTATGCTGCAGCCTGCGCCGCTTGCCTGCCTGGCGGCGGCTGACCTGGGACGGTCCGGCGGCAGTGCCGGAGAAGCTGGAGCATATGCCGGGCAGTTACCGGGTGTCGGCCACCACTTCCCCGGCTGAGGTGGCGGAACGGTGTGAACACTTTCTGCGCCGCCAGAACATGCGGCTGAAATGTCAGACTGCCGGTCCGGTCAGACAAATTTGCGCCGATAAGGGGATTGCCGGCAGCTGGGGTATTCTGCTGGCTCATGTATCGGTGCTGCTCATTGCCTGCGGGGCGGTCTGGGGCAGTTGGTACGGCTATACCATGACCGTCAAGCTGCCGGTCGGCGGCGCTTACACCGTTACGGCCGGCCAGGAGCCTTTTGCTGTTCGGCTCCATCAATTTTCCACCGAATATTATCCGGACGGTTCGGTTTCCGACTGGATTAGCGATATCGGCATTGAAACCGGTGGCCGTGAAGTGCTCCGGCAGGCTGTGAAGGTCAATCATCCCCTGGAATATCACGGGGTCAGGCTGTACCAGTCTTCCTACGGCACAGCCATCAAAACGGTCGTGGCCGATGCCGCCGGACAGGTGGTACAACAGGCCGCCGTAGCGGAGCAGGAACTCCTTTCGCTTACCGGCAGTCCGAATATGGCCATTCTACCGGTAGGTTATGTGCCTGACAGCCGTCACTTCCGGGACCAGTTGCCAGTCATGGGGCAGGCAAAAAATCCTTATGTGCTGTATATCCTCTATAACGGAGGAGAGGCGCAGTCCTGGGGTGCGGCGGCTTTGGGGCAGCCGGTTGCGCTGGGGCCGGGGGGCGGAACGGTAACCTTTACCGGCACGGTACCATTTTCGGGAGTGCAGATTAAGCATGATCCCGGCATGTCATTGGTCTGGCTGGGCTTTGTTTTAATGACGGTCGGTTTCTTTTTGGGGCTCTATGTTCGTTATCGCTGTTTATGGCTGGCCATTGAGCCGGACCAGGGCGGTAGTTGCGTACGGTTTGGCGGGACAGGCGGGCAAGCGGAAGAACTGGGTAAAAAACTGCGTGCCATAATTATACAAGGGAGTTGAAACGATGGTTTGGTGGGAAACACAATTATTTATCCTGTCTTTTGCCGGTTATTTTTGTGCCGGCTGTTTGTACCTGGGTAACCTGATCTGCCTTAAGGCCCGGCTGGCTTACCGGGCGACACAGGTTACCGCCGCCGCCTTTTTGCTGACGACGGCGGCGCTGGTTATTCGGACGATCGAAAGCGGACATCTGCCGATGGCCAATATGTACGAGTTTGGCATGACTTTTGTCTGGGGCACGGTGCTACTGTATCTATATCTGGAGCATCGCTGTCAAAGCCGTGCACTGGGCGCTTTTGTCCTGCCGGTGGTATTTTTTTTGACCGCCTTGTTCGCTGTTTTTTATCAGGAGGGCAAACCGCTGATGCCGGCTTTAAAGAGCGGCTGGCTTACGGTGCACGTTCTGACGGCTGTCATTGCCTACGGTGCCCTGGCGCTATCCTTTGCCCTGGCGCTGATGTACCGCTGGCGCTGCCGCCTGGAGACAGACGACCAGGCCGGTGCCCTGCAGGAAATTTTGCCGACCCCGGAGACGCTGGAGCGCCTGACTAATCAGGCCATTGTTTTTGCCGTTCCTTTTCTTACCCTGCTGATTTTGACCGGCGCCGTATGGGCCGAATATGCCTGGGGTTCCTACTGGCGCTGGGACCCCAAGGAAACCTGGTCGCTGATTACCTGGTGTATCTATGCCGTATATCTTCATGGCCGGACTGTACTGGGCTGGCGGGGTAAACAGGCGATGAACTGGGCCATTGCCGGCTTTTTAGCCGTGCTGTTTACCTTTGTCGGCGTGAACCTGCTCCTGCCCGGTCTGCACAGCTATGCTTCCTAAGCACGGCCTGGGCGCTGCCTGTGCCGGTGTTATGAAAAGGAGGGGACAAGCCATTGAATTTTCAGCAATTCCTTGCCGGCGATACCATCAAACTGATTCTGTTTGGTGCGGCCGGAGCTATGGTCGCAGTAACCATTGCCGGGGCGGGCTATGCCTGGGCCGATTCACCGCAATTTTGCGGCAGTTGCCATTCGATGATCGAACCGGCGGCGACCTGGCGTCAGTCCAATCACAAACAATTCACCTGTACCGAATGCCATCTGCCCCATGACAGCCTGGCAGAAAAGCTGGTGACTAAAATGAAAACAGGCAACCGGGACGTGTATCACGAAACGCTGCGCGACTATCCGGCGGCCCTGATTCTGACGCAGGAGGGCCGGGATATTATTGACCGGAACTGTTTGCGCTGTCACAGCTCGACAGTGGAAAACACGGCTATGGGACAGGGCGGGCAGGACTGTATCAAGTGTCACCGGGCCCTGATTCATGGCCGGAATCACAGTGCGGGAGGGATGGAGCAGTGAATAAACCACAAAAGTTTCTCATTGCCTTTTTAACCACCATGGTCGTAGTTTTTGGTGCTGTGGTAATCCGGGTGTGGGCGCTGAAACCGCCGGTTGGCTTTAAGGTAGCAGCTATCCCCGCCGGTGAATATGATCCGGCCGTATGGGGGAAAAGCTATCCGCTCCAGTATAAAAGTTTTCAGAAGAATCTGGAGTCCGCTCCTTCTCCCACCGGCTATGGCGGCAGTGTTAAAGAGCAGAAGGCCGACCGGCAGCCGGAAATTTATACAAACTTCAAGGGCAATCCTTTTAGCAAGGACTATACGGAAGACCGGGGGCATCCCTATTCGCTGGAAGATCTGCGGGAATCAAAGCGCATCGGACCGACCAGCAAAGGAGCCTGCATTACCTGTAAAACACCGCAATTGGAAGTTTTTTATAATGAAATGGGCTGGTCTTACGCCAATAAGCCGCTGGAGGAGCTATTGAACCGGTCGCAGCATCCCGTTAGCTGTGCCAACTGTCATGATCCGGAAACTATGAGCCTGCGGGTTATCAATCCGGCCTTCATCGAAGCTATGGCCCGGCGCGGCTATGATGTGACCAAGGCCAGCCGGGAGGAAATGCGCAGTTTTGTCTGCGGTCAGTGCCATGCGGAATATTACTTCGCCCCCGGCTCCTCGCAGGTTATTTTCCCTTGGGATAAGGGAGTAACACCGCAGGAGATGTATCAATATTATGCGGCGAAACCCAATGGTTTTGGCCAGGATTTTTTTCAGCCCGACTCGCAGGTCCCTGTACTAAAAGCGCAGCATCCCGATTTTGAGGAATGGCAGAACGGCACTCACGGTAAGTTCGGCGTGTCCTGCGCCGACTGTCACATGCCTTATATGCGGGAAAATGGCAGAAAATACTCATCCCACTGGATAACCAGTCCGCTGAGAACTATCGAGGATTCCTGTTTTCCCTGTCATACGGAAAACCGCGATCAATTGTATAATCAGGTAAAGGCCACCCAGGACAATGTATGGCAGTTACAGCATACGGCAGGCTTGCTGGTGGCCAGGGGACATGCCGCCATTGCCAAGGCTGCGACTATGCCGGGAGTCAACCGGGAGGAGCTGGATAAGTCCCGTGAACTGTTGCGCCGGGCCCAGTGGTATTGGGACTTTCTGGCCGCCTCGAACAGCATGGGCTTTCATAATTCGGTGCAGGGCTTGAATACGCTGGGACAGTCCATTGATTTGGCCAACCAGTCCATCGATGCCGCAAATCGTGCCGCAGGCGTAAATACGTTGTAAAATTGCCGGCCAGGCTCATTAGGAGAGCCTGGCCGGCAATTTTACATAATTCAGATGGTTTGCTATAATAGTGACAATACTAGTGGTCTGTCCATTTTGAAATCATAGTTACTTCCCGGGAGCTTTTCCCGCAGCGCTTCGTTGTTGTTGGCTTTCCTATTCCGATATGTGTGCCGCCGACTTGCCTTGCGAAAAAGATTCCCGCGAGTTCTTTTACCTTTTCAAAGTAGACAGACCACTAATGCTGTACCAGCTTTGAAACTGGAAGTTGACGGCGAAGTTTTGACTGTCAGTAAATTCTGCTCACAAGGTTGGTTTCGGCACTAAGGTAAAGGGGGAGGTACATAGTGAAGAGCTTTACTAAAATAGCCCAAGTTGTGGCAATGAGTATACTGTTAACAGGTGGAGCGGCTGTGGCGTTAGCCGCCGGCCAAACAGTCAGTTTGTCGCTGGACCCGCTGGTACAGCCGGAATTGCAGGTTACCGCCTCCGGTTACGGCGGTAAGCTGCTCTTATCCGACAGTCCGGAAATGGTGCCGGCCGACGGCATTACATACCAGGATGTGGTTCAGGGTGATGCCCGTCTGTTTTTTCACCATGTTAATGACACCAAGATAGATAAACGGATCGCCGTGGTATTTAGAAATCAGGGCGATCAGCCGGCTAAAATCACCGTATATCAAAAAGGTATCAGCGGTCCCGGCTATAATTATCTGGATATCGGCAAGGCTGTGCAGACCCAGTATATGAAAGGGTTGGACATTCAGAATCTGACGGTGCCGGCTCACGGTCAGGTCAGCCTGGTGGATACGGTGGTAAAGCCTAATATGCTGTTAAACGGTATGTTTGATTTTACTTCCGACCAGCCGGTGCTGGTCAGCGTGATGATGCTGCCGAAGGATATAAGTATTAAACGCTTCCTTTCCCAGGCCAACGTGCTGCCGCCCGACCAATACCGGCTGCGGGGGACCTTTGATGGCCGGGACCGTCTGTTTATTCCCGGCAAAGTATATGATGCGGCGACTGACGGACCGGTGGTTTTGACGCTGGCCGACAATAAAATTGACCAGTATCTCTGGGGCATTGATGCCACCGACGGCTCACGGGTGCAAAATTACGGAAATTATGGCGTGGTGTATAAGCTGTTTTTGCCGTCGGAACATGCCGACAGGCTTTCGGTGTATCTCAATCCGCGGGGCGGCGAGTATGCCGGGGCGATGGGGATTAAATACCGTCAGGTAACGGAAAGCCCCGTTAATACTCCTGCTGACCGGTTGTCGATCGGCGGTCGCACCGAGGACGGCCAGGCTTCTTACGTGGGAACCTATGACGCGGGGCAGTCGCTGTGGCTGACATTCAGTCCGCCGGGCGCTTCCAATCTGCCGGTTAAACTGCTGATCATACCGGAACAGCAAACCAGTACAGCAAAATAGTTAGCTCATGGCCGGTCTGTTTGCCTGCATAGTTTATGGGGGGAGCGGGCCGGTATCATGATTATGCTTGCCTAACATTACAAAAGCGTATAAAATAAGTAAAGGAAACATATTGTTCTTTTGGAGGAGGGATTTTTACAATGGCTAAACATATTTTTACCGCGAATACAGCTTCTTTAAAAAATACCGTACATACCGGTGGCTGTGGAGAATGTCAGACTTCCTGCCAGTCCGCTTGCAAAACGTCCTGCACGGTTGGCAATCAGGTCTGCCAGAAATAATTGGCGTTCCGGTCAGTCCCTTGCCGTTACGGTAAGGGACTTATTTTTACCCGGCCGGAAGGAAATAAAATCTCGCTGGTAGGGCTTACCAGTACTGGCGGGGAAAGGTGAAATAATGGAACATAATCAATTAATTCATAAATTTTATATCAATGGTGTGTATGTGCTGCTGGATATCAACAGCGGGGCCGTGCATATCGTTGATGAAGCGGTGTATCATATTTTGGATGTGTTTACCGGCGATAACGATGAAGCGGTAATAGCTGCCTATGCGCTCACTTATGGTGTAGAAGCAGTGAGGGAAATCCTGGGTGAATTGCATGAGTTGATCGAACAGGGGCTGTTATTTTCCTCTGAACTGGAGGTACCGCCAACCTTTAGTGAAAAACCGATTGTTAAATCATTGTGCCTTCATGTGGCCCATGACTGCAACCTGCGCTGTACTTACTGTTTTGCCGGCACCGGCGATTTTGGCCACGGCCGCAGTCTGATGCCCAAGGAAATCGGTGAGCGGGCGGTAGACTTTATCATTGAGCACAGCGGGCCGCGCCGTCATTGTGAAATCGACTTTTTTGGCGGTGAGCCGCTGCTGAATATGGAAACGGTCAGGCATGTAGTGGACTATGTCCGCCGCCGCGAACAAGAGACCGGCAAGATTTTCAAGCTTACACTGACTACAAACGGAGTACTCTTGCGGGATGAAATCATCCGGTACCTGAACGACAATAATATCAGCCTGGTGCTGAGTCTGGACGGACGGCGTGAGGTACACGACAGGATGCGACCTTTTGCCGGCGGACAGGGAAGCTTTGAGCCGGTGCTTAACAATGTTCGCCGGGCGATTGAATCCCGCCACGGGGAAAACTATTTCCTGCGGGGAACCTTTACGGCCAATAATCTGGACTTCGCCGCCGATGTGCTGGCTATGGCCGACATGGGCTTTGACCAGTTGTCGGTCGAACCGGTGGTCGGCAAGGATGTCGATTACGCGTTGACCGAGGAGCATCTGCCGGTGCTGTTTGAACAGTATGAACTGCTCGCGGAGGAATATATCCGCCGTATGTTGGACGGTAAGGGTTTTAACTTCTTTCACTTCAACATGGATATCCACCATGGCCCCTGTGTGGCCAAACGGCTCTCCGGCTGCGGCGCCGGTCACGAATACTTCGCGGTAACTCCCGACGGTGATTTGTACCCCTGCCATCAGTTTGTTGGCCGGGAGGATTACCTGCTGGGCAACGTATTTGACGGCGTGCAGAACAAGGAACTGCCGGACCAGTTCCGCCAGATGCATGTGCTGAACAAAGAAGCCTGCCGCAATTGCTGGGCCAGATTTTACTGCAGTGGCGGCTGCCATGCCAATGCGCAGTTGTTTCATGACCGGATTGACCAGCCTTATGAACTGGGCTGCGAGCTGCAAAAAAAACGGGTTGAGTGCGCATTGATGATTCAGGCCAGGCTGGCTATGCTTAAGCGATTTGACGTATAGCCTTTGTCGTATTACAATACAGGGTGTCACCACCTGGAGGGGGTGTATTTAAACTACCGTCAGGGACATTACGGGCAGCTTAAAACATCCCCTGGGTAAGCACTGATTAAGTAAGCCTGTCGGCTTGGCGAGAGATTTTCCCGTCTGGCAAAAAACAAAACTGCAGGAATAGTGCCGCTATTTCAAGGTTTTGCCATCCCAGTCAGACGGAAAAAGATCCGTTAAGACGCGCAGTGTGAATTAATCAGTGGTTACCAGGCAGGAGGGGCGGATTTTCCGCCCCTTTGTTGCGTGGACGGTATAAATCGGCATTTTCCACGGCAGGTAAAACACCTGGCGTTGTCGAAACAGAATAAGCAGGTAAAGGGGGGGGAGGATATGCACTTAGATTTTGGACTTAAACTGGAGCAGAGCCAGAAGTTAATTATGACGCCCCAATTAAGGCAAGCGATAGAGATTTTGCAGCTTTCCTCGCAGGATTTATCCACTATGGTTGAGCAGGCCATCCTGGAAAACCCCATGTTAGAAACGGAGGCCCGTTCGCCGGCGGAACAGGAGCTGGAGGACTATGGACAGACCGAGAAAAACTCCGATACGGATACCACCTTGAGCGACTATTTCGACTGGGCGGAGTTTTTTAATGACGGTACCGATCCGGGCTATAGTTCACCGGGGACAAAGGAAAAACCATCGCTCGAATTCTTTGTGGCCAATACCGTTTCGTTGCAGGAGCATTTGGAACTGCAGCTTCATCTGTCACTGCGCCGTCTGGAGTTATTGGCGGTGGGAAGATATTTGATCGGCTGCATTGACAGCAACGGCTATTTAAGCTGCACTATAAAGGAAGCCGCTCAGGCCACCGGCATGAAACCGCCCATTGTGGAGCAGGTGCTGGCATTAGTTCAGAGTTTTGATCCCCCCGGCATCGGAGCGCGCGATTTGCGGGAGTGTCTGACTATTCAGCTGGAACAGCGGAATATTAATTATAGTTTTCAAAATATTGCAACGCCGGACAATAGCCACTTAATACGCCGGATTATTGAAGACCATCTCGACGAGGTGGCAGCCGGCAAGTTTAAGCTGATTGCCGAAAAGACCGGTTCCACCGTGCAGGCAGTGCAGCAGGCCGTTGACATCATCCGTTCGTTCGATCCCAAGCCGGGACGGGCCTTTGGCGGCGCGCCGGCCAGCTATATCGTGCCTGACGTGACGGTGGAGAAGGTGAACGGTGAATATGTCATTTTACTGAACGACGATCTGCCTCATTTGACCATCAGTCCGTATTACCGCCGGGCGGTGCGGGACGCTGACGATACGACCAAGAAGTTCGTCGAGAACCGGGTCAATGCGGCGGTGTGGCTGATTAAGAGCATTGAGCAGCGCCGCAGCACTTTGCTGCGTGTTATGGAAGCGATCATTCATTTTCAACGGGACTTTTTTGACCAGGGACCACAGGAATTAAAGACCTTAACGATGAAAAAGGTGGCCGACCGGCTGGAAATCCATGAGTCTACCGTAAGCCGGGCCACAGCCAACAAATACGTAGATACGCCGTACGGTGTGTTCAGTCTCCGGTCCTTTTTTACCGCCGGTGTGCAAGGTTCGGACGGCGATGATGTGGCCTCGGCCAATGTGAAACGGGAAATCAAGGAACTGATTGGCAAGGAGGACGCGACGCGGCCGCTAAGTGACCAAGCTCTGGCAGATATATTGAAGGAGAAGGGGATTACCGTATCGCGCCGCACGGTAGCCAAATACCGGGAAGAAATGAATATTGCAGCCTCCAGCAAGCGCAAGCGTTACTAAACGTTGTGATGCTGCTGGCGGTTGAAGAAAACATGGCCTTATCCATAATTAAGTGTCCCGCTAAAGCGGTTTTTGCCTGGCTGAGTCAGCAAAACCATGCAAGAGTGTGACTATTCCTGCGGTTTCGGCTACTTGCCAGGTAAAAAATTTTTTTATCGTGCCGATAGATTGAGTAAATCAGTGGTCCTGAAAGAAAAACCGGCGATAACAGACGGTAGTCTGGGCGCCGGTTTTTTCTGTCTATGGCGTCGGTTCGAATTTTTATAAAAATTTTAGAAATTTTTTATAACGATTTTATTTTATCCCGTTATAATCACTTTGTAATACTAAGTTTGTTTGTAAAATACCGAAACTCCCCCGGACGGCGCTTTGGGGCCAAACTTCAAATCCTTTGAAAATAGGGCCGCTGTTTTATGGGTCGTTTAGTGGAAAAAAGCCGTGGCTTTGCGGGCGGAAAGAAAAATCTTGACAAGGGCTGACAAATAGTGCTACATTAAAACAAACGTTTGTTTTAATGTTGTGAACTATAAGGAGTAGATTTGATGCGAAGCGAATGCAAAGGTAAATTGATTGAAATAGCTACGCCGCTGTTTGCCACCAAGGGCTTTGCCGGGGTTTCCGTCCGCGACGTAACCGATGCGGCGGCAATGAACGTGTCGGCCGTTTCCTATCATTTTAACGGTAAGGGCGGCCTGTATCAGGCGGTGCTGGAGGAACAGTTTGTTCCCATCCGGCAGGCTCTTAACTCGGCGCAGAGCGAGGAACTGACTTCGCCGATCGAGCGGCTCAGTTTTTATGCCGAGCAGGTCTTTCACATCCACGCTGCACGGCCGTTTTTGGTCCGGTTTATGATGGCTGAAGTAAATAATCC
Organism: Propionispora hippei DSM 15287; assembly: GCF_900141835.1. Classification (NCBI taxonomy): domain Bacteria; kingdom Bacillati; phylum Bacillota; class Negativicutes; order Selenomonadales; family Sporomusaceae; genus Propionispora; species Propionispora hippei. Next base: position 89,914 of record NZ_FQZD01000010.1, read on the forward strand.
GACTGATTATGGCAGAGAGGTAATTGAAAAACATCTTTCCCAGGTGTACCGGTTTGTGCTGGCTGCGCTGCAGGAGGGAATCGATGGTGGCAGCTTGCGGTCGGAAGTGGATATTACCTATGCTGCTATAGCGTTTGTGGGCATTTTGAATTTCTACTTTATTAGCAAGCCCCTGGTCAGTAAGCTGACTCCCTTGCCATCCGGGATCAACAGCGAGTACGCCAAACAAGCCCTGCAGATTTATCTGTACGGCATTGCTCACAACCGGCCGGAATCCGTGCCGGCTGCCGTGAGTCGTTAATTTGATAGATAAAGGTGAAGTGTATATGAAAATAAGTGCTAAAATGGTAAAAGTTTGCATTGTACTATTGATTTTGCTTGGCGGAGTAGGGACTTATTATTATTTGCAGCGCGGTGAAGTTTCCACCGACAACGCTACCATTGAGGGGCGAACGGTGGTGCTTAGTCCGAAGGTGCAGGGCTATGTGAAAGCGCTCCATATGACGGATAACCAACTGGTTAAAGCCGGTGATGTGTTGCTGGAAATTGATCCCACCGACTATATCATTAAACGGGATCGCGCCAAGGCAGCACTGGCCGCAGCGCAGGCGGCAGCCAGTGCGTCCCGCAGTCAGTTGGCAACGACGTCCATATCGGCGCCATCCTCCATCGAAGGTGCCCAGGCGCAGGTCGCTTCGGCCCAAGCCGTCTGGGATAAAGCTTACAGCGATCGCGGGCGGATGGAAGCGCTGTTTAACAGCGGCGCCTGCTCGCGGCAGCAGCTTGACGCCGCCGTAGAAACGGAAAAGGCCGCCCGCTCGGCTCTGGACAAAGCTCAGGCCGATCTTCGTTCGGCCAGCACGGCTCCCAATGTGATTGATGCTGCTAAGCAAACCAGTGAGCAGCTTCAGGCACAGGTAAAACAGGCTGAAGTCGATTTGGCCCAGGCTGAAAGCGATTTGGCCAATACGAAGATTATCGCGCCCATTGACGGACGCATTACCAAACGCAGTGTGGAACTGGGTAACTATGTCCAGGCCGGACAGCAGCTTTCTTCTTTGGTTGGGACTGAGCTGTGGGTGGTGGCTAACTATAAGGAAACCCAGCTCGAACACATGGTGCCGGGCCAAAAGGTGGATATCCGGATTGATGCTTTCCCCGATGTAAAGCTGACCGGGACAGTGGACAGCCTGCAGGCCGGAACAGGCGCCCATTTCTCCTTGTTCCCGGCGGAAAATGCCACAGGCAACTTTGTTAAAATCGTGCAGCGGGTTCCGGTGAAAATTACCTTTGACAATCCGCCGGACGAGGCGCTACACCTGGGACCGGGTATGTCGGTCATCCCCACCGTGCACACGGAAGGCGCAGGCCCTCAGCATGGCTGAACCGTCAGTAAAACAACACCATCCGCTGCTGGTGTCCATGGCGGTCAGTCTGGCGGCCTTCATGGAGGTTCTGGATACCACCATCGCCAATGTGGCCTTGTCGCAGATTGCTGGTTCCATTGGCGCCAGTTCGGATGAAAGCACCTGGGTGCTCACGTCTTATCTGGTGGCCAACGGTATTGTTTTGCCTCTTTCCGGCTGGTTGTCTGATCTGATGGGGCGTAAGAACTTTTTTCTTGTCTGTATTCTGGGCTTTACCTTGACTTCATTTTTATGCGGCATCGCTTCGTCCTTGCCGATGCTGATTGTTTTCCGCCTGTTGCAGGGCCTGGCCGGGGGTGGCTTGCAGCCGACCCAGCAAGCAATTATTAAGGACAGCTTCCCGCCGGAGAAACTGGGTATGGCCTTTGCCATTACCGGAATTACCACCGTGCTGGCGCCTATCTTGGGACCGACGCTGGGCGGCTACATTACCGACAATTTTAACTGGCGCTGGATTTTCTTTATGAATGTGCCTGTCGGTCTGTTGGCGGTGTCTCTTGTTAAGCTGCTGGTAGTCGATCCACCCAGTGCCCGCCGGAAAAAAGTGGGATCAATTGATTACATTGGTCTCAGTCTGGTTGCTTTGGGACTTGGTGCGTTGCAGATCGTGCTGGACAAGGGACAACAGGAAGACTGGTTTGACAGCTCGTTCATTATCATTTTTGCCTGCATTACCGTTGTTGCCTTGATTTTGGCCGTCTTCTGGCTGCTGCAGCAGAAGAAACCGATTGTCGATTTAAGACTGTTTTCCCTTCGAAGCTTTTCCATGCCCTGTTTAATGATCTTTTTTGTCGGGTTTGCGCTCTATTCTTCGTCGACCTTGCTGCCTATGCTGCTGCAGAGCAATTTTGGCTACAACGCCACTTTGTCCGGCATGGTTATTTCGCCCAGCGGTATTGCCGTCCTGTGCATGATGCCCTTTGCCGGCCGGCTGGTGAACAAGATAAAGGCCCGCTATTTGGTTTCCTTCGGCATGCTGACAACGGCGGCCGGCTTGTGGGCCACCAGTTTGCTTACGCCGCAGACCGATTATACCACTTTCGTTGCCGTCCGTATTTTACAAATGGTCGGGCTGCCGTTTCTCTTCGTGCCGGCCAGCACGCTGGCCTTTTCTCAAATTCCGCCGGAGAAAAGCAGTAATGCCTCGGCCATTGTCTCTCTGATGCGCAATCTGGGCGGCAGTATCGGCATTTCGCTGGTGACAAGCATGCTGGCCCACCGGCAGCAAATCGAGCAGTCCAATTTGGTGCAGCATTTGACCAGTGCCGATCCGGCCTATGTGCAGTCGTTGGCCTCTTATACCCGAACGGTCGAGAATCTTGGCGTGCCTGCTTCGCAAGCATCCAGTTCGGCCATGGGGCAGATTTATCAGCAGCTTCTGCATCAGGCCAGTATTCTGGCGTATCGTGACGTGTACCAAATCATTGTGGCTGTGCTGGTGGTGTTGGCCGTTATCGCGCTATTCATGCCGGACACGCAGTCCCGAAAAAAAGCGCCTGCCGTGGAAACGCATTGACACGAGTCTGGCAAGACAATTAATTGAATTATCGCAGAGAGCCGTTTTCCTCCATAGCAGGAAGACGGCTCTCTTTCGTTGTTCCTGTTTTACGGGAATTTATATCAAAAGGCTTGACATAATGCGGTTTATTTGTGAGAATATAAGGGTAATTTTGATAATGATAATTATTATCAAAAAAATGAAATGCCGAAAAGGTGGGGATAGGGTGCGGATCCGCAGTAAGCTTATGGTGGTCGTCTTTTTCTTTGGCTTCATGCCATTGGTCAGTTTGTTCTGGTTTGCCGGCCGGACTGGATTGGAGGCTCATAGCGGTTTCCAGTATGCCATGACCATGACGTTAATCGGGACTATTCTTGTGGGTTTATTTACCCCGGGACTGGTCAAACAATGGATTTTCGGCAGCAAACTGGAAAATATGCAGCAGTTCTGCCAGGCGGTAAAGGAAGGTCGGTACGATGTGCACCTGCCGGTGGGTAACTCCACCAATGACCAGCAGGATGAAAATGAGTGGCAGGTCTTGATGCGTCATATGAACTGGATGGCTCACTGCATCAAGGTGAATGCCGCCGACCTGCAGCAGGCCGTCGATCATTTGCGGGAATCACAGCAGGAAATCCGTCTACAAAGGGACGAGCTGGAACAGGCGCAGGTCAGGCAACTGGCTGTGCAGGCCCAGCTTGAGCGGAAGACCCAGGATTTATCCGAGATGGTCGGTAAAATCCGCAATCTGCTGGATAACGCCGGACAGGGCTTTTTGACCTTTGCCGGTGATTTGAAAGTGGCCGGCGAGTATAGCGCGGAATGCGTCATGCTGTTCAACCGGGAAATCGGCGGTGAGTTTGTGCCGGCCCTGTTTTATCCCGGCGACGAGCAGCAGCAGAATTTTCTCAAAGCACTGTTTAATAAAATTTTTAAAGAAGAGGATACCTTTTTACGGGACAATTATATTTCCCTGCTGCCGGAGGAAATCCTGTTGGGCGATACATATATCAAGGCGGCCTATAAGCTGATTCAGTCGCCGCTGGAGCCCTATGGCCGGCAAATCCTGCTGATCCTGACCGATGTTACCGAGCAGCGCTGCATGGCGGAACAGATTGAGCAGGAACGGAATATCCTTTCCATGGTGGTTCATGCCGTAACCGGCTACCACGAGTTTTCCAAGGCAAGACAGGATTACGGCATTTTTTGCCGGGAGGAGCTGTCGGCGATTCTGGCGTCCAGCCGGACGGCAGCAGAGCGGGTGGATATGATTTTCCGGGCGGTGCATACCTGGAAGGGGATTTTTGCTCAACTGGATATGCAGACGCTGGCCGCCAGGCTGCATGAGCTGGAGTCGCAGCTGGAAAAACTGCGAAATCTGTTGGAAAACGATCTGGCTGAGTTTGAACTTACCCGGCTCTTTACCCGTTATTCCCCGCTGGTTTTATACGGCTGGCTGGAAGACGAGATCAGGCTGCTGACCAATGTCTTGGGCGAGCGGTTTTTCCAGGAGGAGGACAAAATTATTATCGAGGCCGGCCGCTTAAAGCAACTGGAGGAAAGGGTGCTGCAAATCCTGCCGGCCGGCCAGGCCAAACGGCTGCTGTCGGAGCTGCGCCGCCTTCGCTATAAACCGTTTACCGATTTACTGCAAAGATATCCGGAATACACACTGTCGCTGGCGGAACGGTATAATAAGCTGCTGCGACCGGTGATTATTCAGGGGCAGCCGGTTTGGCTCGACCCGGACCGTTATTACGATTTTGCCAAGACGCTGATTCACGTATTTCGCAATGCCGTCGCCCACGGTCTGGAAACACCGGAGGAACGTTTGGCGATGGGCAAGGAGGAGTGGGGGCGGATTAGCTGCAGCATCAGAGAGGAGGACGGCCGTCTGGTGGTTGCCATTAGCGATGATGGCCGGGGGATGGATGAGCTGGCCATTAAGGAAGTCGCCATTCAAAAAGGCGTGGCCAGGCCGGAGCAGCTACAGGGCCTATCCCGGGAGGAAACGCTGCGGTTGGTGTTGGCCGACCGGTTTTCCAGCGCCGCAACCGTGGATGAGCTGGCCGGACGCGGGGTAGGGCTGTCTGCCGTATTGGAAGAGGTCGATCGCCTGGGCGGGCAGATTCATATTGTCAGCGAAGAGAAAAAAGGTACGACCTTCACGTTTGTCCTGCCATTGGAACCGTTGGAACTGCCGGAAGGCTTTGACGTAACGTTTTTTGCCGAACAACTGCAGCACCAGACCGGCAGGTACTTGTCCGAGGAATACCGGATACAGGTGGAAGCAGTACAGGAGTTGGCCGCGGAGTGCAATATGATTCCCATGCAGGAGCTCAGCTCGTTTATCGACTTTCAGGGCGCCTGGCCTGGCCGGGTGATGTTTAGCAGCAGCGCCGGTTTTGCCCGGCAACTGGCCGGCGATTTTTTGCCTGACGGCCTGGTTGCCGAAGAGCAGCAGATGCTGGTGGAAAGCGTGTTTTCCGAAGTCTGTAATACAATTGCCGGCAATGCACTGCAGCTTTTGCCCGGCGGTCAGGTGCCGCTCAGCATGGGAACCCCTGTTACCATCTGGGCGGAGGGTGCTTCGGCCAAATATGCCGCTGCGGCCGTTCGCCTGTGGCAAATACAGACAAACGCAGGACCGATTGCATTGAGTTTAATATCCTTAACCAAGGAGAGGGAGGACGCATATGGCGCAAGTACTGGTGGTAGATGACGCATTGATCATGCGTAGAACGATTGGTGGCATGTTAGAAAAAAACGGGCATACCGTAGCGGCGGAAGCCGGTAATGGCGTGCAGGCTGTGGAAGCCTACCGGCAGCACCGGCCCGATCTGGTAACTATGGATATTACCATGCCTGGGATGGACGGCATTGAAGCGCTAAAGCAGATTGTCGCCCTGGACCCGGCAGCGAGGGTGATGATTGTCAGTGCGCTGGGACAGCAGCACAAGGTGTTTGACGCCTTGCAATACGGGGCTAAAAGCTACATTCTTAAACCTTTTAAGGAAGAACGGCTGATTGGTGTAATCAATGATATTTTGGAAAACCGGACATGCGGTGATTTTGTTTCCGAACGGCTGGGCAACCGGATGGCTGAGCCGGAGGACAAGCTGCCGCCCGGCGTGGATTTAGCGGCTATTTCCCTGCCCCATACTGCTGCCTTTGCTGCGGAGGAGGATAGCGAGAGCTTAAAAGTCACGGTAGTCCGGCAATTTGTGCAGCGGGATTTTGCCGAATTGTCCCGGTTGACGGCGGAGCGGGCCGCCAGCGGCGCCGGGCAGTTCAGCCTCGATCTTACGAAGTGCCAGGCCGTTCATGACGGCGTGGCGCCAGGTTTTGCCGACCTGCTGGAAAAGCTCGCGCTGGCAGGTCTGCAAGTGCGGGTCAGTTGCCACACTCAGGACTATTTGCGTTTTTTCCGGAATGTACCTGCTCTGGGAGCGGTTGAGTTTATCTTGCTGAAAAAGTGAAAATAATAAAAAAAACAGGGGATGCGTAGACGGTGGAGGTTTATGTATACCCTGTTGTTTTTGCATATCTGCATAAAAACTTGTATTTTCGCTTAGTATTTGGTATATAGTAACAGAAAAGCAAAATAGCCGGCTCTATCGCCGCGATGGGGATATGGCCGGTGGGGGAGGCGGGTTGGTGTGATTACAGATGGTGAAATCGCCTTACGGCTGCTGGTGGCCGGTATCCTGGGAGGAATTATCGGCTATGAACGGCAGGCCAAGCATAAGGCGGCCGGGCTTAGAACACACACGCTGGTTAGTATCGGGTCCTGCCTGATTATGATCCTGTCCATCAGTCTTTACGAAATGGTCCAGGGGAAAACCAATGCCGATCCGGCCCGGCTGGCGGCCCAGGTAGTGAGCGGCATCGGTTTTCTGGGAGCCGGCAGCATTATGAAAGAGGGACTTACCGTCAAAGGATTAACCACGGCGGCCAGTTTATGGGTTGTTTCCGGCGTGGGACTGGCGGCGGGAGGCGGTTTTTATGTCAGCGCGTTGATGACTACCGTATTGGTGTTTAGTATTTTGGTTATTTTGACCCGCATGGAGGCAAGACTATACAGTAAGCAGTTTATCAATATAGTTGTCACCAGCGAGGACCGGCCGGAGCAGATCGGGGCTATTGGGGCCTGTCTTGGCGGTCATGGGGTCAGCATCCGCGACCTAAAGATCGAAGAAAACAATCATCATCTGCTGTTTCATCTGTTGCTGCAATTGCCGGATAAACACAATATGAACTGTATACTGGCTAATTTGGCGGCGATATCCGGGGTAAAATCGGTGGCCTGCGATTCGGCGGGAATGGTGCGGGAGCATGAACTGCAGTAAAATTTTTGTAAAATGTATTGACAAATGACACATGTCCTGGGATAATGTATTCAATGTTACAAACTTGCCTAACAGATAGGCAGGTTTGGTGAAAAGTGATGACTGGGATAAATCAACAAAGCTTGCTGCAGAGAGCCGGTGGCTGCTGTGAACCGGTGCAACCTGTTGAGATAGCTCACCCACGAACTCCTTTATTGAGGCCGCATTGCGGTTAGATAAAGGCGCCTGCCGGGCGTTGACCGGAAGTTGGCTTGAAGAGCCGGCGTTTGAGTACAGTGTAGGGTGGTACCGCGGTTTAACCGCCCCTATTGACGAAAGTCAATAGGGGCGGTTTTTTGAATTGGAAAAGGAGGGATACGGTGAGGCAGGTGTTATCCATTCTGGTGCAGAATCAGCCCGGCGTGCTGGTCAGGGTTGCCGGCATGTTTTCCCGGCGGGGGTTCAATATTGACAGCCTCACGGTCGGTGTAACCCAGGACCCGGAGTACTCACGCATTACGGCGGCCGTTTGCGGCGATCAGTCCGTAGTGGATCAGGTGACCAAGCAACTGGAAAAGCTAGTGGAAGTGGTGGCTGTGCAAAGTCTGTCACAGACTTCTTCTGTCACCAGGGGAATGGCCTTATTAAAGGTCCGGGCCGGCGACAAGCGTACCGAGGTACTGAAGCTTGCCGAGGTATTCCGGGCTAATGTGGTGGATGTGCAGGAAACGACCCTGACCCTGGAGATTACCGGCGACGAGGATAAAATCAATGCACTGGCGGATCTTCTTGTGCCATACGGATTGTTGGAAATGATCCGTACCGGTCTTATCGGTTTGGCACGGGGTGAAAATACAATATATCAATACGAGGAGAGATACACTCATGACGAAAATGTACTATGATCAAGATGCAAACTGGGAAATGATTCAACATAAGACGGTAGCGGTTATCGGTTACGGCAGTCAGGGCCATGCCCATGCACTTAACCTGAAAGACAGCGGCGTCAATGTGGTCATTGGTCTATATAAAGGCAGCAAATCCTGGACCAAGGCCGAACAGGAGGGACTGAAAGTGGCGCCGGTTGCCGAAGCCGTGGCTTCCGCCGATATCACGATGATTCTGATTCCCGATGAACGGCAGGCTCAGGTATACCGCACCGAAATCGCCCCCAACCTAAAGGAAGGTTCGGCTCTGGTATTTGCTCATGGCTTTAACATTCATTTCAATCAAATCGTGCCTCCCGCTAATGTAGACGTGTTTATGGTAGCACCGAAAGGCCCCGGCCATTTAGTACGCCGCGTATATCAGGAAGGCAAAGGCGTGCCCTGTCTGATGGCTGTGCATCAGGACTATACCGGTAATGCCCAGGAAACCGCGTTGGCCTACGCCCGCGGTATTGGCGGTACCCGCGCCGGCGTTCTGGTTACCACGTTTAAGGAAGAAACCGAAACCGACCTGTTTGGCGAACAGGCCGTACTGTGCGGCGGCGCCAGCGAATTGGTGAAGGCTGGTTTTGAAACGTTGGTGGAAGCCGGTTATCAGCCGGAAATTGCCTACTTTGAGTGTCTCCATGAACTGAAACTGATTGTTGACCTGATGTATGAAGGCGGCTTGGCAGCTATGCGCTACTCAATCAGCGACACAGCCGAGTATGGTGATTACATGATCGGTAAACGCATTGTAACTCAGGAAACCCGGGCGGAAATGAAAAAAGTTTTGTCCGAAATTCAAAACGGCGTATTCGCCAAGAATTGGATTTTGGAAAATCAGGCAAACCGGCCGGAATTCTCCGCCACTCGGCGAAAAGAAGCGGAACAGCAAATTGAAGTGGTTGGTAAAAAACTACGGTCCATGATGTCCTGGCTGAAAAAGTAAGATTAGGGAACCGCTGATTTAATGAGCCTGCTAGCCTGGCGAGAGATTTTTTCGGCTGACAAGGAACTAAACCGCAGGAATAGCGGTCACTATTTCAAGGTTTTGCTGACGCAGTCAGGCGGAAAAAGATCCGCCAGGATGCGCGGTGTGAATAAATCAGTGGTTCCCTAGTACGGATAGGACGGTATAGCGCCATGACGATATGAATGCTGCGAAGCTTTGCTGACTTTTCGTTCATATCGTCTGGCGCTTTCCATTTTTGAATATATTAACGAAGAGAGGGATGCAGATGGATATACCCGTGATAAAAATATTTGATACCACGTTGCGTGATGGGGAACAGACGCCGGGTGTCTGCCTGGAAGTGGATGAAAAGCTGGAGATTGCTCAGGCTCTCGCCAAACTGCGGGTGGATGTCATTGAAGCGGGCTTCCCTATCGCTTCCCCCGGTGATTTTGCCGCAGTCAGTCAGGTTGCCGCCAAAATAAAAGGCGGACCGGCGATTGCCGGGTTGGCCCGGGCCGGGCAGAAAGACATCGATGCTGCGGTCAACGCACTGAAGCAGGCTGAACGGCCCCGGATTCACACCTTTATCGCCACCAGCGACATTCACATGGAATATAAATTAAAAATGAGCCGGGAACAGGTATTGGCCAGAGCCGAAGAGGCTGTACGCTATGCCCGGAAGTTTGTGGAGGATGTCGAGTTTTCTGCAGAAGACGCTTCCCGTTCCGATTGGGACTTTTTGTGCCAAATTTATACGGCGGTCATCGACGCCGGCGCCAGCACCATCAATGTTCCCGATACAGTGGGCTACACTTCGCCCAGCGAATTCGGCGCGCTCATCAAATACATCCGCGACCATGTCCCCAATATTCACCGGGCCGCCATCAGTGTTCACTGTCATGATGATTTAGGCATGTCAGTAGCCAATTCGCTGGCGGCGATTGAAAACGGCGCCACCCAGGTGGAATGTGCCATGAACGGGCTGGGCGAACGGGCCGGCAATGCCTCGCTGGAGGAAATTGTGATGGCCCTGCACACCCGCAAGGAATTTTACAAGGCCGAGACGCGGATCGACACGACGCAGATTTATCGCACCTCCCGGTTGGTCAGCACTCTGGCGGGTATTTCCGTGCCGCCCAATAAGGCGGTTGTCGGCGAAAACGCTTTTGCCCATGAATCGGGGATTCATCAGCATGGCGTGCTCAACAACTCGCTTACTTATGAAATCATGCGTCCTGAAACGGTCGGAATTAGCCGTAATGCCATTGTGCTGGGCAAGCATTCGGGCCGTCATGCTTTTGAGGACCGGTTGAAAGAACTGGGCTTTGAACTGGACAGTGATACCGTCAATATGCTGTTTGTCCGTTTCAAAGAACTGGCTGACCGTAAAAAGATGGTGTTTGACCGTGATATTGAAGCGCTGGTCAATGAAAAAGTGAGCTTAAAACCCGAATGGTACCGCCTGTCTTATCACCATGTGGTCAGCGGCAATCAGATGCTGGCTACGGCGACGGTGCGGCTGGAAACCAGCAATGGTGTGGTCGAACACGCCAGTTGCGGTGACGGACCGGTCGATGCGATGTTTAAAGCTATCGAGGCAGCCGTAGGTTTTAAGGTAAGCCTGCAGGACTATACTATTAAAGCCGTTACTTCCGGCGAAGATGCCCTGGGCGAAGCTATTGTCTGGGTGGAATGCGATGACCGTTCCTTCAGCGGCCGGGGCTTAAGCACTGATGTCATTGAGGCCAGCGCCAAGGCTTATGTCGGTGCCATCAACAAAATGCTGGCTGTCTGCGGTGTACCGGAGACAAGTAACGAAACCGGTATACGGTAGTCACCGGCAGCAAACTAGACAAAAAATAACGCAACGCCGCGTTTGGTCTGACCGGACAGCTATCCGGCTGGAAATAAGAACGACGACAGCTTGCCGATGACGCCGTAAGGGCCGGATGCAAGTTGAAAAAGAGGCGGTTGGAAAACCGTCTCTTGCTGTAAACGGGCAAGGGGGGATTGGCATGAAAATATCCGGTGCAGAGGCAGTTATTAGATGCTTATTGGAACAAGGGGTGGATACGGTATTCGGTTATCCGGGAGGAACGGTGCTCCCGCTGTATGACGCTCTCTGCGATAGTCCTGCCCTGAAGCATGTGCTTACCGTTCATGAGCAGGGAGCCGCCCATGCTGCCGACGGGTATGCCCGGGCCAGCGGCCGGGTGGGTGTATGTATTGCCACTTCCGGGCCGGGGGCGACCAATTTGATTACCGGTTTGGCCGCAGCCTATATGGACTCGATTCCGGTAGTAGCCATCACCGGTCAGGTGGCGACCGGCGTGATCGGCCAGGATGCTTTTCAGGAAATTGATATTGTCGGTATGACCATGGCGATAACCAAGCATAATTTTCAGGTCAAAGACGTGCAGAAACTGCCGGAAATCATCCGGTATGCCTTCCATATCGCCCGCGGCGGCCGGCCGGGTCCCGTGCTGGTTGATATTCCCCGCGACATCCAGAGCGCCAAACTGGATTTTTACGAGGCCCCGCCGTCACCCGGTCGTGAGTGGCAGGTTCCCGGCGGGATGGAAAGAGAGTTCCGGGAAGCCGGTGCCATCATTCAGGAGGCCCGGCGGCCGGTTATTATTGTCGGCGGCGGCGTCATCCAGGCGGAGGCGGGCGCCGAAGTGCTGGCCCTGGCGGAAAAGTGCCGGTTGCCGGTGGTAAGCACCTTAATGGGCCTGGGTGCTTTTCCGGCTTCCCGTCCGCGCTTTTTGGGCCTGACCGGACTTCATGGCCATAAGGCGGCTAACAGTACCATCCATTATGCCGATACCATTCTGGCTGTCGGCTGCCGCTTCAGCGACCGGGTGACCGGTGATCGCCGGCGGTACGGTGAGCAGAAAAGCGTGATTCACATTGACGTGGATCCGGCGGAAATTGATAAAAATGTCATGACTCATATCGGCCTGCCAGGGGATCTGAAGAAAATATTAAGCTGTATTACCGAGTATGCCCAGCCGGGTCCGGTGGATAAATGGCTCAATACCATCCGGTCCTGGCAGGAGGAATTTGCCCCCGTGTATTCCGAAGCCAGTCTGAATGCGCCCTGGATTATGCAGCATATGGCGGAAGAAACGGCCGGTCAGGAATTTGTCTTCGCCACCGATGTAGGACAGCATCAGATGTGGGCGGCGCAGCACCTGAAGCTGGAAAAGCCGCGGACCTGGCTGACTTCCGGCGGGCTGGGCGCTATGGGCTACGGTTTGCCTGCCGCCATGGGGGCCCAGTTTGCCGTTCCCGGCAAGCGGGTTATCCATATTGCCGGCGACGGCGGGATGAAAATGACCGGCAATGAGCTGTATACCATTGCCGCGCACTGTTTGCCGATTATTTCCGTCATTATCAATAATAGCGGGCTGGGGATGATCCGCCAGATGCAGCATGCTCTGTATAATAAGCGGTATTCTGCCTGCTGTTTGCCGCCCACGGTCGATTTTACGCTATATGCCAAAAGCTTTGGCGTCGACAGTGTGGCGGTCAATACGGCGCAGGAATTTAAAGGAGCCTTTGCCCAGGCGCTGGCCTCCCGGAGGCCCCATGTCATCGTGGCTAATATAGCAAAGACCGATTTCGTTACCCCCATGGCCATGCCGGGTTCAACGTTGAATAATTATATTGAGTTAGAATAAGAGATAATATGCCCTTTATGTTTTTGACGGATAGCGGTTATACCAGGGGAATTTTGCTTGTTTGCAGTACGGTTTGTATGATAGAACGGGCCTCCTTTTGGCATTGACCCAAAAGGAGCAAATGGTCTAGGCCTGTCCTCCAAAATACTTGAAAAATTGCCGGCTTACTAAAATCCGTAAACTCGCTTCGCTCAAACAAATACCCAAAGGGCACAGCGCGGATTTTCTTAACGTAAGCCGGCAATTTTTCATCCTGCGGAACGTATTTTTCCGGAAAAGGCCGAAGGGGAACGAAGAGAAACCGCCGCAAATTTTTATCGCGAAGTTATTCTTTACTTTTTTAGAAAAATACTGAATGAATATATGAAGAAAACAACAAAGGCCTCGCCGGTTAGGCGAAGCCTTTGTTGTTTTTATTGAATCGTTAGGAGAACTTTTGCAGTTGGCGGGCATCTTCGGCTGTTTGGCATACCTCTTCCAGCGATACGCCCAATGAGGCCTGAATGGCGGCGGTGATCGACCCTTCCACGAGCGGGGCGTTGGCAATTTTAACCCGCGCCTTGATCTCTTCGGGAATGAGTTCCAGGGCCGTTTCTGCCGATAAGACGGCGCTGCCCAGGTCAACAGTAATCAAGACGCCGCTGCCGTCGTCGGCAGCTTCAATGGCGGCGGCGATTTTTACAGCATCGGTGCCGATGCCATCGTCGGCCGTACCGCCGGCGGCAATGATTTTTTGTTCGGGATTGGCCATTTGATAGGCCATTTCACAAGTTCCTGCCGCAATTTTGCTGCTATGTGACACAATTACTAACCCTACCAAATTATTTTACCTCCTGCCGGTTTACAAAGTCGGACAGTATTTCCAGAAGCAGGCAGAGAGAGGTGGCTCCCGGATCCTGATGTCCCAGGCTGCGTTCGCCAAGATAGCTGGCCCGTCCTTTGGTGGCAATGATGGTTTTGGTGTACTCCACGCCCTGGCGGGCGGCCTCGCAAGCCATTTCCAGGCAAACAGGCAGGGGTTTCCCTTCGGTCAGGCCTCTGTCATAGGCTACGCAAGCCGGTTCCAGCGCATCAACCATTGTTTTTTCGCCGGTTGTGGCTTTGCCGCGGTCCTTGATTCCCTGCAGTGCCCCGGCCAGTATGTTGCCGAGAAGAGCGGCGGCGGGCAGGCCGGCGCTTTTGGATGCCTGATCGGCCGCCCGTAAAAAGGCTGTGCCGTACAGCGGACCGGAGGCACCGCCTACGGTGGAAATTAGTGTCATTCCTACCGTTTTTAAGATAGCCGGCAATTCGGCTTCCGGTGGCAAAGTCCGGACTTTAGTTGCTACCGCTTCAAAGCCGCGGGCCATATTGATGCCGTGGTCGCCGTCGCCGATGGCGGCGTCCAGCGAGGTCAGCCATTCCTTTTGCGCAAGTATTTTTTCTTTTGCTGCGTCGATGAGCGTTAACATAGCAGTATTCATGTACCTTGGGCCTCCTTTAGATTTGGACAAGAGCGGGGGTGTCAGCCGTAGCCAGCAGCAGCTCTTTTAATTCGCTATCCAGCTTGAGCAGGGAAATGGAAAAACCGGCCATTTCCAGGGATGTCATATAATTGCCGACATAGGTTTTGACGGTTTTAATACCCTGGTCTTTAAGAATTTCGGATACTTTTTTGTTTACAATATATAATTCCATGGCCGGTGTGCCGCCTAGGCCGTTGATGAGTACAGCAACTTCCTCACCGGCTTTGACAGGCATATCCTGCAGAATTTTGTCTACCAGATAAGTGGCAGTTTCATCAGCCGTACGAAGCGTTTCGCGGTGTGTGCCCGGTTCGCCGTGAATACCCATGCCTACTTCGACTTCGTTGTCGGCCAGGGTAAAGCTCGGTTTTCCTGCCGCCGGAACGGTGCAGCTTGACAGGGCGATGCCAAAGGAGCGCACATTAGCGATGGTTTTTTCGGCAATTCGTTTTACTTCGGCCAGATCGGCGCCTGCTTCGGCTTTGGCACCGGTCAGCTTGTGAACCAAAATCGTGCCGGCAATGCCGCGGCGGCCAATCGTCCAGGTGCTATTTTCTACGGCGACATCGTCATTGACGATGACTTTTTCCACCTGTATACCGTCAGCCTGAGCCATTTCGGCGGCCATTTCGAAGTTCATGACGTCGCCGGTATAGTTCTTGATGATTAGGAGGACACCCTTGCCGGTATCGACGGCTTTGACTGCTTCATATACCTGGTCAGGAGTGGGTGAGGTGAATACGGCACCGGCAACAGCGCCGTCCAGCATCCCTTTGCCGACAAACCCGCCATGGGCCGGCTCGTGACCGCTGCCGCCGCCGCTTACCAAAGCGACCTTATTCTCCGGTTTTACCGCGCGGACCAATACACTGGTTCCTTCCACTTGCTTGACATATTGCGGATGAGCGGCTGTGATACCTTGCAGCATGTCCTGTACTACTTCTTCCGGAACATTAATGATTTTTTTCATGCGAACGGCCTCCTCGTACTTTGTGTTATGCTCTAATTAAAGTGCCGGCGTAGCGGCACCAAACCAGACAAAAATAAATCGCAGGGGAAAACCTTTGGCAGCCAGTCCCAACGCTTAGATGCAAAATCCAAGCTCCTTCTACTAACGGGCTATATGCCGGACTAAGAACGGGAGCCTGGATTATCTCTGTTTTGCCAGGTCATTATTTTTTTGTATGATATCCAGACTGTAGTTTTGGAAAATTAGGAATATTTGCATAGCATAGTCACTATTAATTAGATAATATTATCTAACATATGAGGTGTCAAGACGTTTTATCAAAGAACTTTTCCTTTATATGTAATCTTTCTCAGTTATTTATCAGTATATTCACTCAATTGACGGTTCAAAGTGAAAAATAGAGATATTGAAGGCAGGAAAAATGTGCACCTTTGGAGAAAGGGTGTAATAACGTCATAATAATCATATTTATTATTGTAACACTATGTTATTACACAAAGAAGGAATGTGAGGGGATGGGATTGCAGGTTCCTGGAATTTTAAAGACGATTGTCAATGGACCTATTATTCCGGCAGTTCGTACAATTCAGGATTTTAAGTACGCTATGTCAAATACCGCAGCTCCGGGAGTTATTGTGCTGTTCGGGGATATTAATACGGTGTCAAGTCTATTGGAACAGGCCAAACAGTACAAAAAGCGGTTGATCTTACACCTGGACTTACTGGAGGGAATTGGGAGGGATAAGCCGGGTATTAATTTTCTGGCCCGTCAGGGAGTCTCGGCCGTGATCACCACCAAAACGCAAATTGGCAAAATGGCCCATGAAGACGGTATGATTGTTATTCAAAGGCTGTTTTGCATGGACTCCGAGGCTGTGCGCACAGGAATTCAGGCGGCGAAGGCTCTTAAACCGGATGCCATTGAAGTGTTGCCGGGGATGGTGCCGCGTTCGGTTGTTCAGCGGCTGCTGTCTGAAGTTGGCCGTCCTGTCTTGGCCGGTGGCCTAATGCAAACCGAAGAGGAAGTCGTTGAGGCGATCAAGAACGGAGTCTATGCTGTCAGCACAAGTAAACGGGAGTTGTGGAACTTCACTTATCCTGACAAAGGCCAATAAGACATTGCCCGGTCATCTGGAATCATTAGTTTATACATAACAAAAAAATAAATATATATTGTGTACGTTTATGCACTAGGAGACACTTCTTAAAACACTTAAGATAGTTAGCTGTTTTAAAGAGTGTCTCCCTTGTTTTTTGTGGGCGCTTACTGTTGGAAAAGAGAGAGGGAGGAGAGCGGGAAGCCATTAAAATTACCTTTTTCCGGGACTTTTTTGTAAAGAAATAAAAAAATTATAATTTTTTTAAAATTCAAGCAGGAATTCAAAAGTGTATACAGAATAATCTTAGTATTGAAAAAATGCTTTCTCTGAAAATTAAAATTGTTTGTTGGAACGTTTGTTCAAAAAAAGGCCATAGAAAATGGGGTAAAATGAACATTTTTGAGTAGAAAGATGTCATTTGTGCATTTTGATGTGTTCAGGGAAAAGGCAGGACCGAAAGACTGAACGTCTGTTCAGTGTATGAACCAATATTAATATCTGGGACGCTAGAGTACTAGAGAAGTCCGAAAAATAGTTTGGTTACGCCATGCTTATTTTTCGGATTTCTTTTTTCGAAAAGCTGGTAAATTAAGTATTTAAGAAATTTTACTAAGATTTTTAAAAAATATCTGACTGAATTGGTTAAGATAAATTTGAGAAGGATATGAAGGTTGCATGTAATTCAGGTAACGGGAAGCGGCTTTGTGCAGAGCTTCTTTGATACAAATTTACAGGAAGGGAGGATAGTTGGGTATAACGGTTTGGAAGTCGGAATTATAAAAATTATTGAGGAGGAAATACGATGACTAACTTGTTAGGCGAATTCCTTGGAACTGCAGTACTGATTATTTTTGGTGCAGGCGTTGTTGCAAATGTGTTGCTCAAAGACTCCAAAGGTCAAGGCAGCGGGTGGATTGTTATAACCACAGGCTGGGCTCTTGCTGTATTTGCCGGTGTTTTCACTGCTGTATCCCTTGGTGCTCCGCAGGCGGACTTAAACTGCGCGGTTACGTTGGCTAAATATCTGAGAGGCGGAATTTATACTCTGGATCAGGCGATCATGACGATGGTAGTGCAGACGGTTGGCGCTATTGCCGGATCGGTTGTTGTTTGGTTGGCTTACCTGCCGCACTGGGAAATTACTGAAGATCCCGGTCTCAAATTAGGCGTATTTGCTACCGGCCCGGCTGTTCGGGACTTGAAAGCAAATCTTCTGACAGAAATTATTGCTACCTTTATGTTGATGTTCAGCTTCTTTGCTCTGTTCTCCCCGGCAGTAGGTGCTATCCCTCCGGGAGTTGGCCCTTACCTGGCTGGCATGGTAATCTTTGCTCTTGGCTTGAGCCTTGGCGGACCTACCGGTTACGCTATGAACCCTGCCCGTGACCTGGGACCTCGTATTGCCCATGCTATTTTGCCGATTGCCGGTAAAGGATCTTCCGATTGGGGTTATGCCTGGGTACCGGTTGTAGGACCGTTCGTTGGTGCCGCAATTGCCTATGTATTCGCTAAGGCCATTGGTCTTATCTAAGAAAGTTGTTTATAAATGTAACACCCTTATGATGCTGGTTTATAATCTTTAGTTCAAACTAAAAAATATAAATACAAGGGAGTAGATGAACATGGGTAAAAAGTACGTTATGGCGTTGGACCAGGGAACAACTAGCTCGAGAGCAATTATATTCGACCATGAATCTAATATAGTTGCCGTGTCGCAAAAAGAATTTACTCAGATCTTCCCTAAACCGGGCTGGGTTGAACACAATGCGGAAGAAATCTGGAGCACCCAGATTGGCGTAGCTGCCGAAGCCGTTGCTAAAGCCGGCCTGCAGCCGACGGACATTGCCGCTATCGGTATCACCAACCAACGGGAAACAACCGTTATCTGGGACAAAGCCACTGGCAAACCGGTTTATAACGCGATTGTATGGCAATCCCGTCAGACCGCTTCCATCTGCGACGACTTGAAGGCGCAAGGTCTGGAACAGACTTTCCGCGATAAAACCGGTCTGGTTGTTGACGCTTACTTCTCCGGTACGAAAGTAAAATGGATTCTGGACAATGTGCCCGGCGTGCGGGAAAGAGCCGAAAAATGCGAATTGCTGTTCGGCACCATGGATACCTGGTTAATCTGGAAATTAACCGGCGGTAAAGTGCATGTAACTGACTACTCCAATGCATCCCGTACTTTGATGTATAATATTAAGGAATTGAAATGGGACGAAGAACTGCTTGCAGCTCTTACCGTTCCTGCCTGCCTGCTGCCGGAAGTTCGTCCTTCCAGTGAAGTATATGGCAAAACCGATCCCAGCGTATTCCTTGGTGCAGAAGTGCCCATTTCCGGTGCTGCCGGCGACCAACAGGCTGCTCTCTTTGGTCAGACCTGTTTTGAAGAAGGCATGGCTAAGAATACCTATGGCACAGGCTGCTTCATGCTGATGAATACCGGCGATAAGCTGTTCAAATCGAACAACGGTCTGGTTACCACCATCGCCTGGGGTCTTGACGGCAAAGTGGAATATGCCCTGGAAGGCAGTATCTTCGTAGCCGGTTCGGCTATTCAATGGCTGCGTGACGGCTTGCGGATGATTGAAGACGCTCCGGATTCCGAATATGTAGCTGCCAAAGTAAAAGATGATGCTGAAGGCGTTTATGTAGTACCGGCCTTTGTTGGTTTGGGTGCTCCGTACTGGGACATGAAAGCCAGAGGCGCTATTCTTGGTTTGACCCGCGGTGTAAAACGGGCTCATATCGTTCGCGCTACTTTGAATTCACTGGCTTATCAGACCAAAGATGTATTAAGCGCCATGGAAGCTGATTCGGGCATTAAACTGCAGGCCTTGAAGGTAGACGGCGGTGCCGTTGCCAACAATATCCTGATGCAGTTCCAGGCTGACGTTCTGGCTGTTCCGGTTGACCGTCCGCAAATCATTGAAACGACCGCTCTGGGCGCCGCTTATCTGGCCGGTTTGGCTGTTGGCGTGTGGCAAAGCAAACAGGAGCTTGTGAAGACCTGGAAACTGGATAGATCCTTCGCTCCGGCTATGGACGTTAGAGAAGCTAAAAAACTCTATAGTGGCTGGCAAAAAGCAGTAAAACGTTCGATGGACTGGGACGAAGAATAAAATCCTTCCTATATTAATGAAAACCTTCTAAGTAATTTGTAACAGCTAAAAGGTATAAGGCGGTCCCGATACATGTGGAGTGAGGGGCTGCCTTATACCTCTAAAATTTGTTACAAGTTTTCTGAAGGTTGACACTTGTTAAAAATATTATATTGCAGGATGACGAATTTTATTATATTATGTTTATAGAAACAAGTACTACAATAAGCAACAATTATTGCTATAATATTGGGGACATGAGAGTTGAAGAGAAGTCCAGGAGATACACTATGGAGGCATAGTTTCTTTTGGGACTTTTTTTTGTTATGAAATCATTACGTTCATAAACAGGGCAAGCTGAAGAACCGGTTATTATTCTCAGACAAGTTTATACTATACTATATGGAAATAAAGATTATTGAGTCATGACGCTAGTACCTTGCGTGACTTAAAGCATGAGAAAAACTTGTAAGGATTTTTTGACTCCCAAGGCGGCGGAGCGTGCATAGCTGACATATGTAAGGCGACGACAACGAAAAGGGAAAGAAAAGACTGCAGGATCTCCGTGTATTTAAGTGACGCAAGGTACTAGGCTAGTGCTATGGCTGAAAATCTTTTTTTATAAATCATATCATATTATTAATGTTTGTCAGACAGACGAAAGGAGTCTTATTAATGCAGCAGACGACAGTTGTGGTTATTGGCGGCGGCGCTACCGGTGTGGGTGTGTTACGCGACTTATCGATGCGCGGTGTAAAAGCCATTTTGCTGGAGCAACGCGATTTAGTTTATGGAACCAGTTCGCGGTTCCATGGCCTGCTTCACAGTGGCGGCCGTTATGCCGTAAAGGATGCCGAGTCGGCACAAGAATGTATTGAAGAAAATATGATTCTGCGCAAAATTGGCCGGCACTGTGTGGAGGAAACGGAGGGTTTCTTCGTTCGCCTGCCGGAAGATGATGCAAGCTTTGAAGCAAAATGGGTGGAATCCTGTAATAAAGTAGGTATCTCTACCATTCAAATCAGTCCGGAGGAAGCAGTTCGCCTCGAACCCAACTTAACCAGCCGGGCTTTGTCGGTATACCGGGTGCCTGATTCGGCGGTTGACGGTTTTCGTCTGGCCTGGCAAAATGTCATGTCGGCTAAACGGTATGGCGGTCAGGTGATGACTTATACCGAAGTCATCGGTATTGAACAGGCCAATGGCCGGGTTACCGGGGTGAAAATCCGCAATACCAGGACCGGCGAAGAAGATCAGATTGCCTGCGAATGTATTGTCAATGCAGCCGGTTCCTGGGTAGAAAGAATTGTGGCCATGGCTGGACTGCATGTTAATGTAAAACCGGACCGCGGTACTTTGGTTGCTTTTAACCATCGTTTCACCAGCCGGGTGGTTAACCGTCTGCGTCCTCCTTCGGATGGCGACATTTTTGTGCCCCATGGTTCCATTACTATTTTGGGGACAACTTCCGAAGCGGCTGAACGTCCTGACGACACCATTCCGCGGACCGAAGATGTTATCAAATTATTGAAAATTGGCGAAGGCCTGTTTGAAGATATTTATCATTACCGTATTTTACGTGCCTTCTCCGGTACCCGGCCGCTGTACAGCGCCAATCCGGAAGCGGCAGGCCGGAATGCCTCCCGTAACTTCACCATTATCGACCACGCCAAAGAAGGTATGGAAGGCCTTGTTACTATCGTTGGCGGCAAGCTGACTACCTATCGTCTGATGGCGGAAAGAATGACCGATGTGGTCTGTAAGAAGCTTAACGTGACGGCCCAGTGCCGTACGGCGGTGGAACCGTTGGTGGAAGATCAGCCGGCGGAAAAAATTGCCGAGGCTAAGAAGTACTTCCCTTCTTATGGCACCAAAGTGGCTATGTCCCGTTTGGGAACCAAGTTCGACAATGTGGTTAACCGTATGAAAGCGAAACCGGAAACCCGCCAATTGGTCTGTGAATGTGAAATGGTTACGCTGGCCGAAGTGGAAGAAATGGCGGCAGAGGATACCAGCTATGATTTGGACGATATTCGCCGTAAGACCCGTATGGGTATGGGAACCTGCCAGGGTTCATTCTGCGGCTTCCGCAGCGTTGGTGTCGTGGTTACCAATAATCTTTTGGACAATGATAATTCTTCCGAATTGCTGCAGGGCTTCTTGCAATCCCGCTGGAGCGGCATCCGGGCTGCGCTGTGGGGCAACCAACTGCGGGAAATGGAATTAATGCGCGGGATTTATCAAGCGACTTTAAACATAGATGGGGAGATTTCATCATGAAAGAATATGATGTAATTGTTATGGGAGCCGGCATGTCCGGTCTTGTAGCCGCAGCCGCCGCCGTTAAACGCGGTAAAAAGGTCATGCTGATGGCTAAAGGTACAGGCGCTGTTGCCTTTGGTAGCGGCACTGTCGATTTGCTAGGGTATTTGCCTGATAAAACGATGGTAACTGATTTTAATTCCGGACTGGCTCAATTGCCGAAGACACATCCGTATGCCCGTTTGGGAGCGGAAAAAGTGGCAGCAGCAGCCCAGTTCCTGTCCGATATCTGTAAAGAAGAAGGCTTTGAATATGCCGGCGGTCTGGATAAAAACTCCTTCTTGCCGACAGCCGCCGGAACGTTAAAACCGACCGGCCTGATTCCGAAAACCATGGATGCTTCGGTGATTGAACAAGCCGAGCAGGTTGTGGTGGTAGGTTTCGAAAAACTGAAAGATTATTATCCGCAGGTCATTGCCAAAGGCTTGGCCCGCATTCCCGGTTATGATAAAAAGTATGAAGTAGTCATGGTTGACATTAAGCAGGACGAACAAGGACGGGACTTCAACGCCCTTGACGTAGCCCGCTGGATGGATTCGCCGGCCGGCCGGAGTCAGTTTGTCAGCCAGCTCAGAGGTGTGGTGAAACCGGGTGCGGTTGTTCTGGTGCCGCCGGTTCTGGGCAGCAAACCGACCTATGCCGTTCGTGATGAACTGGAAGGACTTTTAAAATGCAAGCTCGTGGAACTCTTAGGCATGCCGCCGGGAGTAACCGGTTACCGTTTGCGCAGCCTGCTCATGAGTTATGTTAAGAAAATGGGTGTTGCCGTGGCCGAACAGGTGAATATTACCGGTTCGGTTGTGGAAAATGGTGTATGTAAAGGAGTTATCGTCAGTTCAGCGGCCCGGGAACATACCTTCTATGCCAAAAGCTTTATTCTGGCTACGGGCGGGTTCTTTGGCGGCGGCTTGATTTCCGAGCCTGGCACGGCTTATGAGCCTATCTTCAAATTGCCGCTGGCCGGTGATATGGACCAGGGCAACTGGGGTGACCCGAAGCTGTTTGCTGCTCACGGTCAACCTTTCGCTCAAATTGGTATCAAAGTGAATGATAATTTGCAACCGGCAGATGATAATGGAAACGTGCTTGTGAGCAATCTCTTTGTGGCAGGACGTAATCTGCCAGGCTATGATTATTGCCTTGAAAAATCCGGCAACGGTGTGGCAATGGCATCAGGCTACCACGCCGGCATGTCGGTCTAAAAATTAAGGAGAGAATATCATGAAAAAAAATCAACATGTACCTGACGAGTGCATTTCATGTACTTCTTGTGTCGCGCATTGTCCGGTAACGGCCGCTACTAATAAATTCCGTGGGCCGAAATTGGTTGGCCCTGCCCTGCAAAGATTCCGTTACACCGGTGACGAAACGGATATGGAACCTTCCCTGGATTATTGCTCCAACTGTAAAAACTGTGATATCAGCTGCCCCAGCGGTGTACCGATTTCTACGCTGAACGTATTGGCCAAAGCGGAATACTATAAGACCCATAAACACAGCCTTCGTGACTGGATGCTGGCTCATGGGGAATTGATGGGCAAACTGGCGACGCCGTTTGCTTCCATGACCAACTTTGCCTTGTCCAACCCGATCAACAAAGCGCTGATGAAACGGATCGGCATTACCGACCAGCGGGCCTTGCCGGCTTATGCCAGCAAGAGCTTTTACAAACAGTTTAAGAATCTGAAACAGAAGCCGAGCGATAAGAAAGTCGTCTTTTATCCTGGCTGTTTCATAAACTATAATGATCCTCAGGTCGGTATGGATTTTGTGGCCGTCATGCAGGCTGCCGGCTATGAAGTCATCGTACCGGAAGAATTTGTCTGCTGTGGTACGCCGATGGTGGCCAGCGGGTTCCTGGCTGAAGCGGAGAAAAATGCCCATGTCAATGTTAACGAATTAAAGAAGTGGGCTGACCGTAAGATTCCGGTGGTTACCTGCTGCACAAGCTGTCATTTGATGCTGCAACAGGAATATCAGGAGCTGTTTGATATCCCGGGCACGGAAGAAGTTGCCCAATATCTGTACAATGCTACTGAGTTTTTGCTGGATCTATACAATGAAGGAAAATTGAACCTGAAATTCAAACCGATCAAGGAACGGATTGTCTATCATGCGCCGTGCCATTTGCGGGCCCAGGGAATTGGCCGGCCGAGCATTGATCTGATGGAAATTGTTCCCGGTCTGGAAGTCATTGATGCCGATGCCGGCTGCTGCGGTATTTCCGGCAGCTATGGCATGAAGGAAGAAAAATACGATATTTCCATGAAAGTCGGCAGCGCTTTGTTTGAAAAGATCAAAGAAAGCAAAGTCAACCTGTTGGCTTCCGACTGCGGCACCTGCCGGATGCAGCTTACCCATGGCTCCGGACTGAAAGCCGTTCATCCGATTACGCTCATCAAACAGGCAATCGCTTAAAAATTATAAAGTAATAAAGAACAATGCCGTTATCCGGTTGAGGTTCAGCCGGACCTCGCGGATAGCGGCATTTCCTTTGTTGCAGTTTGCTTGTATAAAGCCAGGAAATCCAGGAAAAAATAGTAGTGATTCCTTATAAAATTTTGTTTAAACAAGAAGGATTTGCTAAGTTTATGGCGAAATGATCATAAGTGAAGAGAAAAAGTTATACTATGGAAAATGTGGTTGGATAAATTTTTTTGATAATGATGGGACGCATTATTCCCCTATGGGACAGAAAACGTCCCGGAGGGGACATGGCCTTGGAAAAAATTGTGCAACTGCATCGCAAGTTTGCTCCTGATTTAATACACACGATGGAAGACCGGTACAACATTCTGCGTAACATCCGCTACAATGAGCCGATTGGCCGTCGGGCGCTGGCCGGCATACTGGGCATTGGCGAACGGGCGGTCCGGGTTCAGGTGGATTTTCTTAAAGAAGCAGGATTGGTTGAATTTTCGCTGATGGGCATGCGGGTGACGCCGGAAGGGGAAGCCAGTCTGCAGGACATTGGCGAATATGTGCGTCTGTTGCACGGATTCTCTTCGCTGGAACAGGAATTATCACAAAAGCTGGGTATCAAACGAGTGATTGTCATCCCCGGCGACAGTGACACCGAACCGATGGTGCAGCGTGAACTGGGCCGGGTGGCAGCCGGTGTGCTGGCAGAATATCTGAAAGATCACATAACCATTGCGGTTAGCGGCGGTTCGACTATGGCGATGATTGCCGAAGGCATTTACGTCAAGCAGCCGACGACGACGGTTGTAGCGGCCCGGGGCGGTCTGGGCGAGAAAATGGAGTACCAGGCCAACACCATCGCCGCCAGAATGGCTGCCAAGCTGGGCGGCAGTTACCGCTTGCTGCATGTGCCGGAAGTGGTCAGCGAGCAGGTGGCGGAAGCTATTCTAACCAGTGACTCCAATCTGCCGGCGGTAGCGCAGATGATTAAAAAAGCGGATATTCTGGTCCACAGTATCGGCCGGGCAGAAAAAATGGCCCTGCGCCGCGGACTGGATAAACAGACCGTGCAGGAAATCTTACGCCGCGGTGCTGTTGGCGAAACGTTGGGGCATTATTGCACATTAGCGGGCAAGCCGGTCTATGTGACTAACAGTGTCGGTCTCCGGTTGGAGGATTTATCGGGAGTTGGTACGGTGATTGCCGTTGCCGGCGGCCGGGATAAGGCCGAGGCGATTGTGGCGGTAGTTCGGGCCGGACGGCAGGATGTGCTGGTACTGGATGAAGCGGCGGCCCTGGCGATCCGCGATCTATGTCGGTGTTAGCGGTTTTTTTATCAGTACTCTGTGATTCCTAAGATTACAGGATGAATTGCGTGAGATTTTTTGCTCAGCAAGGCGGAGGAGCCGCGCATATCGGGAATATGCAAGGCGACGACAACGAAGCTGAGTAGAAAATCTCACGTAAGAACACGGAAGTTTAGGGGTTGCAGAGCACTAGAAACCGTTAAGTATAAATAAAAAAATAAAAAAATATGGGGGTATTTTTACAATGGCAGTAAAAGTAGCGATCAATGGTTTTGGACGTATTGGACGTCTGGCATTTCGGCAAATGTTCGGAGCGGAAGGATATGAAGTTGTTGCAATCAATGACTTGACCAGCCCTAAAGTTCTTGCACACCTGTTAAAATATGATTCCACTCAAGGTACTTACGCATTTGCTGACAAAGTAACTGCAGGTGAAGACTCCATCACTGTTAACGGCAAAACCATCAAAATTTATGCAAAAGCAAAAGCTGACGAATTGCCTTGGGGCGAAATCGGCGTAGACGTTGTACTTGAGTGCACCGGTTTCTACACTTCCAAAGAAAAAGCTTCCGCTCACGTTAAAGCAGGCGCTAAGAAAGTTGTTATCTCCGCTCCGGCCGGTAACGACCTGCCTACTATCGTTTACAATGTAAACCATGACACTTTGAAAGCCAGCGACACTGTTATTTCGGCAGCTTCCTGCACCACCAACTGCCTGGCTCCGATGGCTTTGGCACTGCACAAACTGGCACCGATTAAGAGCGGTATCATGTCCACGATCCATGCTTACACTGGCGACCAGATGACTCTGGACGGCCCGCAGAGAAATGGCGACCTGAGAAGATCCCGTGCCGCTGCAATCAACATCGTTCCTAACTCCACCGGTGCTGCAAAAGCTATCGGCTTGGTTATTCCTGAATTGAACGGTAAACTGATCGGTTCCGCTCAACGTGTTCCGACTCCTACCGGTTCCACCACCATCCTGATTGCCGTAGTAGAAGGCGCTGTTACCAAAGACCAGATTAATGCCGCTATGAAAGCAGCTGCGACTGAATCTTACGGTTACACCGAAGACGAACTGGTATCCAGCGATATCGTTGGTATCAGATTCGGTTCGCTGTTCGACGCTACTCAAACCATGGTTGCTCCGCTGGACAATGGCACTACCCAGGTTCAGGTTGTATCCTGGTATGACAACGAAAATAGCTATGTGAGCCAAATGGTTCGCACCATTAAATACTTCGCAGAAATTAAATAAGTTGCAGCAAAACAATATCCCGCTTAAGGGATAGGGCGACAATTAATAGTATTAATTAACCAAAGGAAGGGTCACACTATATGCTGTGACCCTTTTT
Organism: Propionispora hippei DSM 15287; assembly: GCF_900141835.1. Taxonomy (NCBI): domain Bacteria; kingdom Bacillati; phylum Bacillota; class Negativicutes; order Selenomonadales; family Sporomusaceae; genus Propionispora; species Propionispora hippei. Next base: position 116,818 of record NZ_FQZD01000010.1, read on the forward strand.
AGGAGGTAAGAACGTGAATAAAAAGTCTATCCGCGATATCGATGTAGCTGGCAAACGGGTATTCATCCGTGTCGACTACAACGTTCCCATGGACAAAGAAGGCAATATCACCAACGATACCCGCATTACGGCTACGCTGCCGACGCTGAACTATCTGTTGGAAAAAGGCGCTTCCCTGGTAATCGGCTGCCATCTGGGCCGTCCGAAAGGACAGCCGGTGCCTGAATTTACCGTAGCGCCTGTGGCTAAGCGCCTGGCTGAGCTGCTCGGCCGCGAAGTCAAATTCGCTCCCGACTGCGTGGGCGAACAAGCCGAAAAGATGTCTGCTGCGTTAAAACCCGGCGAAGTATTGCTGCTGGAAAACCTCAGATATCACAAGGAAGAAGAAAAGAACGGCGCCGAGTTTGCTGAGAAATTGGCCAAACTGGCTGATATCGGTGTAAATGATGCGTTCGGTGTGTCCCATCGCGCCCATGCCTCGGTAGAAGGTGTAACTAAGCATTTGCCGATGGTTGCCGGCTTCCTGATGGAAAAAGAAATTAAGTTTGTTGGTCAGGCGGTTGCCAACCCTGTCCGTCCGTTTGTCGCTATTATTGGCGGCGCTAAAGTATCCGATAAAATCGGCGTAATCGAAAATCTGCTGAAAAAAGTGGATACTTTGATTATCGGCGGCGGGATGGCCAATACCTTCGTAGCGGCTCAGGGCTATTCGACCGGTAAATCCTTAGTGGAAACGGAAAAGCTGGACCTGGCTAAATCTCTGATCGTTCAGGCTAAAGAACAGGGCGTCAATCTGTTGCTGCCGACCGACATGGTCGTAGCCGACAAGTTTGCCGCTGATGCCGAACACAAAGTAGTTGGCCTTGACGCCATTCCGGACGAATGGATGGCCTTGGATATCGGACCGAAATCGGCCGAAGCCTTTGCCAAAGCCTTGGAAGATGCTAAGACGGTTGTTTGGAACGGACCGATGGGCGTATTTGAAATGGATGCCTTTGCTGCCGGTACTAAAGCGGTAGCCAAAGCGGTAGCCGATTCAGATGCCACCAGCATTGTCGGCGGCGGCGACTCGATCGCAGCGCTGCAAAAAGTAGGCCTTTCCGATAAGATCACTCATATTTCCACAGGCGGCGGCGCCTCGCTGGAATATCTGGAAGGCAAAGTACTTCCCGGTATTGCCGCACTGCAGGATAAATAAGACTATCATGCTGCTTGTACCCCGCCTGGCGGCGGGGTGCAGCTTACTAAATTTGGAGGTGGAATGATTATGCGTAAACCGATCATTGCCGGTAACTGGAAAATGAATAAAACCACAGCGGAAGGTGTTGCTCTGGCTAAAGAACTGAGCGCGCTGGTAAGCGATGCGAAAGATGTAGACATCGTGGTTTGCCCTGTATTCACCATTTTGGCTTCGGTAAAAGAAGCTTTGACCGGAACCAATATCAAATTAGGTGCGCAAAATATTCACTGGGAAGCAAAAGGTGCTTTTACCGGTGAAATCTCCCCGGCTATGCTAAAAGACGTAGGAGCTGAATATACCCTGATCGGCCACTCGGAACGCCGTCAGTATTTCGGTGAAACCGATGAAGGCGTCAACAAACGTACCAAAGCTGCTTTGGCTAACGGTATTGTGCCGATCGTTTGTGTTGGCGAATCGCTGGAAGAGCGGGAAGCCGGCATTACGGAAAAAGTGGTTGGCGGTCAGGTAGTAGCAGGTCTTGACGGATTAACTGGCGAACAGGTAGCCGGACTGGTTATCGCTTACGAACCGGTATGGGCGATCGGTACAGGCCGTACGGCTTCTTCCGATGATGCCAATGCCGTATGCACCTTTATCCGTAAAACGGTAGCCGAAAAATTTGGTGCCGACAGCGCAGCTAAAGTCAGAATTCAGTACGGCGGCAGCGTAAAAGCCGATAACATTGCTGAATTGATGGCCAAGAGCGATATCGACGGTGCTCTGGTAGGCGGCGCAGCTTTGGATGCAGCCGGCTTCAGCAAAATTGTTAAATTTTAAGTAAAACATATGGAAATGGGAGTGACGGCGTGAGCAAGTTACAATCACCTATCGCACTTGTTATTATGGACGGGTGGGGTTTAGGTTGTGCCAACGACTCTTCAAATGCTATTGTTCAAGCCAAAACACCGCATTTGAGCCTTTTAAACGAAACATATCCTTCCACGACTTTGGCATGCTCCGGTGAAGCGGTAGGCTTGCCGGACGGTCAGATGGGCAATTCGGAAGTGGGCCATTTGAATATTGGCGCCGGCCGGGTTGTTTATCAGGAACTGACCCGCATTACCAAAGCCATTCGTGATAAAGACTTTTTCACCAATCCGGTACTGTGCGATATTATTGAAAAAACCAAAGCGGCCGGCGGTGCCCTGCACCTGATGGGACTGCTCTCTGACGGCGGTGTGCACAGCCATAATACGCATTTGTATGCGCTATTGGAGCTGGTGAAAAAGTACCAATTGACCGAAGTATACGTACATACTTTCCTGGATGGCCGCGACGTTCCTCCTTCCAGTGCTCTTGGGTTTATCGACGAATTGGAAGCCAAGCTGGCCGAAATCGGCGTAGGCAAAATTGCCACCGTTTCGGGACGCTACTATGCCATGGACCGTGATAAACGTTGGGAACGGGTGGAAAAAGCCTATGCCGCGCTTGTTTACGGTGAAGGCGAAAAAGCTGCCACCGCCAGAGAAGCGGTTGAGCTTTCCTATAAAAGGGAGCAGACCGACGAATTCGTATTGCCCACAGTCATTACTGCCGCTGGCAGCAGCCAGGTGAAAGCCAACGACGGAGCGATTTTCTTCAACTTCCGTCCCGACCGGGGCCGGGAATTGACCCGTACCTTTGTCGATCCGGCTTTTGACGGGTTTACCCGTCGTACCGGCTTTATGCCGCTCTATTTTGCTACTATGACGCAATACGATGAAACGTTGCCGGTGGAAGTGGCTTATAAACCGCAGCAATTGCAAAACACCTTAGGCGAAGTGTTTGCCGCTGCCGGCCTCAAACAGCTGCGCATTGCGGAAACCGAAAAATATGCTCATGTTACTTTCTTCTTTAACGGCGGCGAAGAAAAGCCAAGTGTTGGGGAAGAACGTATTCTGATCCCTTCGCCTAAAGTGGCTACCTATGATTTGAAACCGGACATGAGTGCCGTGGAAGTTACCGATAAAGTGGTAGCGGAAATCAAATCCGGTAAGCATGACCTGATTATTCTAAACTTTGCCAATGGCGATATGGTTGGCCATACCGGCGTGTTTGAAGCTGCCGTGAAAGCGGTGGAAACAGTGGATGCCTGCGTAGGACGCGTGGCGGAAGCCATGAAGGAGCAGGGTGGCATTACCTGCATCACTGCTGACCATGGCAATGCGGAAATGATGGTTGACCCTCAAACGGGCGCGCCCTTTACCGCTCACACGACCAATCCGGTACCGTTTATTCTGGTTTCGGAAAAGCATCGTCAGGTGACCCTGCAGGAAGGCAGCCTGGCGGATATTGCGCCGACCATGCTGAACCTGGTAGGCATTAACGTACCTGCCGATATGACCGGCAAAAACCTGGTAAAATAATGCATTGACCTATGGCTTGCTGCACCTGTGGTGCCAAGCCGGTTATATAGCTTTATGAAAAATAAGGAGGCTACTCATCTATGTCAACAATTATTACCGATATTTTAGCTCGTGAAATTCTGGACTCCCGCGGTAACCCGACGGTTGAAGTCGACGTATATTTGGAAGACGGCACCTTAGGCCGTGCTGCTGTTCCCTCCGGCGCTTCCACCGGCATTTATGAAGCCGTTGAACTCCGTGACGGCGACAAAGGCCGCTACCTGGGCAAAGGTGTTACCAAAGCCGTAGAAAACGTAAACGATGTAATCGCACCGGAAATCATTGGCTTCGATGCCCTTGATCAAGTCGGTATTGACAATGCGATGATCGAGCTTGACGGAACCCCGAACAAAGCAAAACTTGGTGCCAACGCTATTCTTGGCGTGTCCATGGCTGTAGCGAAAGCAGCAGCAGCTTCCTTGGGTCTGCCGCTCTATCAATATCTTGGCGGCTTCAACGGCAAACAATTACCGGTGCCGATGATGAACATCTTAAATGGCGGTGCCCACGCAACCAACAATGTGGAAATTCAGGAATTCATGGTTATGCCGGTTTCCGCTACGTCTTTCCGTGAAGCACTGCGTTGCTGCGCAGAAGTATTCCATACCCTGAAAAAGACTCTGAAGGAGAATGGCACACCGGCTGCCGGTGTAGGCGACGAAGGCGGCTATGCGCCTAACCTTGGTGCCGATGAAGATGCGCTTAAGGTTATCGTTAAAGCGATTACCGACGCAGGCTACAAGCCGGGCGAAGACTTCATGATCGCTATTGACGCAGCTTCTTCCGAGTGGTGGAATGAAAAGGAACAGTGCTATATTCAGCCGAAGTCCGGTACTAAGATGAGCCGCGCTCAATTAGTGGATATGTGGAAGGGCTTTGCTGAGAAGTATCCGATCATCTCCCTGGAAGACGGCATGGCTGAGGAAGATTGGGAAGGCTGGAAAATGCTGACTGATGCACTTGGTGACAAGATTCAGTTGGTTGGCGATGATCTCTTTGTAACTAATGTTGTTCGTTTGAAGAGAGGCATTGAAACAGGTACTGCCAACTCCATTCTGATCAAGGTTAATCAGATCGGTTCGCTGACTGAAACACTGGATGCGATCCAGATGGCAAACCGTGCCGGTTACACTGCTGTTGTCTCCCACCGTTCCGGTGAAACCGAGGATGCAACTATTGCTGACCTTGCCGTTGCGTTGAATGCCGGACAGATCAAAACCGGTGCCCCGAGCCGTACCGACCGTGTGGCAAAATACAACCAATTGCTCCGCATTGAGGAACAGCTTGGTTCCACTGCACAATACTTAGGCCGCGACGTATTTTACAACCTGAAATAAGCGCGCTGATAAAATCCGCCGGATATTCCGGCGGATTTTTGCTTATACTAATCGTGTGACTACGATTAAGTTGCCAAGGGTATTTTAGTTGTGATACAATGAAATACAGTGATATAGAGTACGAATGGTAGAGAGGTGCAGGTTGATTATGGTTACAGCATTAATGATCCTGGAAGCGATCATTTCTATTGCGTTAATTATTTCCGTCGTGTTGCAGTCCGGTAAAAGCGCCGGTTTGTCCGGTTCGATTGCCGGTGGCGCCGAGTCTTTTTTTGGCGGCCGCCGCAAGGGCCTTGATGAACAATTGGCCAGAGTAACGATGGTGCTGGGCTGTTTGTTCGGCATTGTTACTTTGATTTTAGCTAGGATTTCCTGATACTAGGTAAGCACTGATTAAATGAACCTGTTGGCCTGGCGAGAGATTTTTTCGTCTGGCAAGGAAGTAAAACCGCAGGAATAGCGGCCCCTATTTCAAGGTTTTGCTGACGTAGCCAGGCGAAAAAAGCTCCGTCAGGACGCGCAGTGTGAATTAATCAGTGGTTACCTAGCTTTGCAAAAAGTTTTATCCTGTAATACTAACGCCAGACATTAACCGGTCTGGCGTTTTTTCTTCATAAAAATTCCTGTAAATGGTATAATGAGAACAAAATATACCGGACAGGCTATAAGTAAGATACCGGTTATAGATAAGCACTGCGCAGCTAACGGTCCGGTCCAACCTGGTAATAACATCGGAGAGACGGGCCGGATACTGCGTACTGGGTGGAGGGATGGTTTTTGATTATGAAGGGGGCTGAGCCGTTTCTTCTGCCGGGCGGGGAGCATGGAGTGCTGGTTATCCATGGTTTTACCGGATCACCTTCGGAGATGCGGCTGTTGGGAGAAGCGCTGCAGCAGGCTGGTTTTACCGTACTGGGGCCGCGGCTCTGCGGGCATGGGACCAGCGCGGAGGAAATGGCCCGGACTTTTTGGGATTTGTGGTACGGCAGTGCGTTAGACGGCTACCATTTACTTCGGCAGACTTGCCGGACCGTATCGGTCGTGGGCCTGTCGATGGGCGGCCTGCTGGCGCTCAAGCTGGCGGCAGAGCAACCTGTACATAAAGTGGCGGCCCTATGCGCTCCTATTTATATTGCCGAGAAGCGGCTGCAATTTCTACCTGTATACCGTGTGTTCCGTTCTTACCATGCCAAACGGCGGCGCAAGCTGCCCGGCATTCAAGCGGAACTGTCGGTTTGCTATGATAAGACGCCCTTGCGGAGTCTGTCCAGCCTGCTGGCGCTGATTAAGCATGTCGACAGGCTGCTGCCGGCGGTGACGGTGCCGTCGCTTATTATGCAGGCCCGCCATGAGCATACGGTGGAGCCGCACAGCGCCCGGCATATTTATGAGCATATCGGCAGCCGCGACAAACGGCTGATTTGGCTGGAAAAATCGGGGCATATTATTACCCTGGATGTGGAGAAAGAAACGGTTTTTGACGAGATTAAAGATTTTTTAAAGTAACAATGGTTTTAAAATCTTAATACGACTGATAAGTGAGGTGGAGGATATGGCAGAAAGGGAAGGCCGCGATGATGACTGGTGCTTTGCCTGTGGCCGGAAAAATCCGATTGGCCTGAAGCTAAATTTCCGGGAGGAAAATGGCATCTATATTACCGAGTTTAAACCCGGCCCGGAGCATCAAAGCTATAACGGCATCGTCCATGGCGGTATTATCAGCACCTTGCTGGATGAGGTGATGGTTCGGTATCTGTACAGTCTGGGGCATCACGCGGTAACGGCCAGGCTGGAGGTTCGCTACCGCCGGCCGACACCGGTAAACCGGACGCTTACCGTTACTGGATGGATTGTGAAAGAGCGGGGTAAATTATATGAAATGACCGGTAAAGTTGTTTTGCCTGACGGCAGTGTGACGGCCGAAGGCAAAGCAACGGTAGCCGTAATCGAAGAAAGGTGATTCTATGGAATTAAAGGACAAAATTGCCGCTTTTATGCGTACGGAAGCCTATAAGCCGCTCACCGTGGAAGAATTGGCCGGCGCAATGGAATTGGAAGGGGAAGAACTGTCTGATTTTTGGCAAGTACTGCGGCAGATGGAGGAAGACGCCCTGATTATCCGTACCCGGTATGGAAAGTACGGGGTGCCGGAGCGGATGAATCTGGTGGTAGGCCGCCTCTCGCTGAACAGCAAGGGTTTTGGTTTTGTGATTCCGGAGACACCGGGGGATGCACCGGAAGCGATGAGTGATGTATTTATTCCCCCCGATGGTCTCTTGACTGCTATGCACCGTGACCGGGTTGTGGCCCGGCTGCACCAGGGCAAGACACTGGACGGTAAGCGGCAAGAGGGAGAGATTATCCGTGTAGTCGAACGGGCCAATGCCCGGATTGTGGGGACTTTTGAGGCCAACAGGAGCTATGGCTTTCTGGTGCCTGACGATATGCGCATTAAACAGGATGTATTTATTGCCCAGCAGCATTTCGGCGGTGCCAAAACCGGCAACAAGGTCGTGGTGGAAATCATCAAATGGCCGGAGAAAAAGCGCAGCGCCGAGGGTAAAGTGGTGGAAATCCTGGGCGATAAGGGTGATACGGGCATCGAAATATTGTCGATCATCAAGAGCCACAACCTGCCGACCGAGTTTCCGCCGGAAGTGCTGGCGGCGGCCGAGCAGGTACCATCCGTGATTAGTGAGGCGGAAATTGCCGGGCGGCGTGATCTGCGGCACCTGCCGATTGTTACGATTGACGGCGAAGATGCCAAGGATCTGGATGACGGAGTCCATGTCGAACGACTGGATAACGGTCATTATCTGCTGGGAGTTCATATTGCCGATGTCAGTTACTATGTCCGGGAAAATAGTCCGCTGGACAAAGAAGCGCGGGAACGGGGCACCAGTGTCTATCTGGCCGACCGGGTGCTGCCCATGCTGCCTCAGCGTCTGTCCAACGGAATTTGCAGCTTGAATGCCAATGAGGACCGGCTGGCTATGTCGGCTCATATGGAAATTGACCGACGGGGCCAGGTTATCGCCTACGATATTTTCCCCAGTGTCATCCGGGTAAAACGGCGTTTGTCCTATACGGTTGTCCGGAAGATATTGGAGGAGGAAGACAAAGCTCTGCAGGAAGAATTCCGTGAGTTTTTGCTTACCTTTAGCGATATGGAAGAATTGTGCCGGATTTTGCGCGGCCGTCGTTTGCGCCGCGGCGCCATTGATTTTGAGTTTTCGGAAATTAAGGTGAAGCTGGATGAGGCTGGCCGGCCGGTGGATATTGTTAAGCGGGTTCGCAGCATTGCCGAGTCGATTATCGAGGAATTCATGCTGGTGGCCAATGAAACGGTGGCCGAGCATATGTATCGCCGCAACAACCCTTCGCTGTACCGGATTCACGAAGAACCGGAGCAGGAGAAGATGGTTAAGCTGAATACTTTATTGCAGACTTTCGGGCTGAGCTTACGCAAAATGGACGAAATCAAGCCGATGCTGCTGCAACGGGTGCTGAGCCGTGTTGCCGGCCGGCCGGAGGAACGGATCATTAGTACGGTTATGCTCCGTTCTTTGAAGCAGGCTCGCTATGATGCCGTGCAGGGGCCGCATTTTGGTTTGGCTGCCGAGTTTTACAGTCATTTTACCTCGCCGATTCGGCGGTATCCCGATCTGGTGCTGCATCGCCTGCTGCGGGACTCTTTCCTGACTGGCGGCAAAATTACCGGCAAGCGCCGGGATAAGCTGGCGGCTATTCTGCCGGGTATTGCCGCTCATTCGTCCGAACGGGAGCGGGCGGCAGCCGATGCCGAACGGGAAACGGTCGATTTGAAAAAGGCGGAATATATGACCCGCTTTGTCGATCAGGAGTTTGACGGTATCATCAGCAGCGTTACGGCCTTTGGCATTTTTGTCGAACTGGATAACGGCGTAGAAGGTCTGGTCCACGTCTCCACCATGGATGACGACTATTATCAGTACGTAGAGGAACAGTATGCGCTTATCGGCGAGCATACCCGTAAAGTATACCGGTTGGGTGATTCTGTTTCCGTAGTACTGGTAAAGGTCAATCTGGATAGCCGGACACTGGATTTTTGTCTGACCGGTACCACCCATAAGGTGGTGGAACGCCGGCAGTCCCGCCAGGAAAAAGAAGGACGGCCGAAACGGAAACGGGAAGAAAAGGCCAAGACGCCTGTCAAAAACAAGAAAAAAAGGAGTCCCCGTACCGGAGCCGGAGCTCGACGGAAGAAGAAACCGGCGAAAGAATAAAGAGTACCCCCTGCCTGCTGGCAGGGGGTACTCTTTTGCCGGGAAGTCTTCAAAAAAGTGAGAAAATTTCAAATAAATATGCTCATTTAGTATTGACTTGATGTATTTTGCCCCGTATAATGAACTTAAATCAATCATAAATGAGCATTTACCATCCATAAACGATCATTCAATATAGGAGATAGCATATGTTTGCAGAAGAGCGAAAAACAGAAATTTTGCAGTTGCTGCAATCGGGCAAAAAGGCCAAAGTCGGAGAATTAAGCAAGCGGTTTGCCGTTTCAGAATCAACTATCCGGCGGGATTTGCAGGAGATGGAGGATTCCGGCCTGATTCAGCGCACCCATGGCGGTGCGATTTCGCCCCAAACCGGCCTGGAGCTAAGTTTTAAAGAAAAGGAAATACGCAATTTAGAGGCTAAAAGCCAGATTGCCGCCGCCGCCGCCGCCCTGGTCCAGGATGGCGAGGCGCTGCTGCTCGATGCGGGAACCACGACGCTGCAGATAGCCAAGGCGCTTAGAGGCCGACCGGTAACGGTTGCCACCACCAGTATGGATGTTGCCCAGGTGTTCACCGACGATCCGGTGGTGGAAGTCTGGGTGCTGGGCGGAACCTTCCGCAAAACAACTCATTCCCTGGTAGGTTTTATTACCAATATGGTGTTGGCCAATCTGCACTTTGATAAAATTTTTCTCGGGGCCAATGGCGTTTCAGTGGAAACGGCGGTCACTACTCCGTTTCTGGTGGAAGCGGAAACCAAACGTCATATGCTGAAGGCGGCCAGCGAAGTGATTGTGGTGACCGACAGCTCCAAGCTGGGGATTAAGGGCCTATGCCGCATTTGCTCCCTCGACGAAGTGGATTTGTTGATTACCGACGATCAGGGCGATGACGACGCCTTGCAGAGTATTTGTGAGTTTGTCCGGGTGCAGGTTGTGCCCGGGGGGAAAGGAGGATCAGTATGAAACCTGTCATATCCACAGTCACTCTCAACGCGGCGCTGGATCACACCATTTATTTTTCCCGGTTTTATCCCGGACAGCTTAACCGGGTGGAACAGGACCGGCTTGATCCGGCCGGTAAAGGCATTAACGTGGCCAAGGTATTGAAGGCATTGGGCCATGAGGTGACAGTAACAGGGTTTTTAGGCAAAAACAATCTGATCCATTTTGAGAAGTGTTTTGCCGTCAACGATATCACCGACCGTTTCATCAAAGTGGAAGGATCCACACGGGTCAATATGAAGGTAGTGGACGGTTCCAACGGCGAAGTGACGGAAATCAACTTCAGCGGTGTCACCTGCCGGCCGGAAGACCTGGCTGCGTTAGAGCAGGAGATAGCAGTGCTGGCCGGACAGCAGGGAGTATTTGTTTTTGCCGGCAGTTTGCCCCAGGGCGTACCGGCGGATATTTACGGAAAGTATATAACCAAACTCCGGCAAGCCGGCTGCAGGGTCTTTTTGGATACCAGCGGCCAGGCTATGGAGGAAGGCATTAAAGCCAAGCCCTATGCCATAAAACCGAACATTCATGAACTGAGCCAAATGGCCGGAAGGTCGCTCGACAGCAAGGAAGCCCTTCGACAGGTAATCGACGAGCTGTTGGCCGGCGGTATTGAGCAAGTGACGGTATCCTTGGGGTCAAAAGGCGCCATGATCGCCAGCCGGGAAGGCATGTGGCTGGCCGAACCGCCCCAGGTGGAAGTCAAGAGTACAGTGGGGGCCGGTGATTCAATGGTAGCCGGTCTGGTCAGCGGCGAGGTGCGCAGCTTACCTTTGCCGGACCGTATCCGGCTGGCAACCGCCACGGCGGTAGCCGCGGTGATGCAGCCGGGAACGCAGGCCTGTTCAATGACCGATGTGGAAAAGGTTATGGCGGCGGTAAAAGTTACGCGCCAATAAAGCGCAGATTAGTATATTTGATGAAAAGAGCAAGGAGGTATTAACTTATGAAAATTACGGAATTATTGTTACCGGAATGTATCGTGCTAGGCCTGGAGGCAGCCAGCAAGGAGGATGTGTGGCAGGCGCTGGCCGGCAAGCTGGCGGCGGCCGGAGCGGTTACCGATGTAAAACAGTATCTGGCCGATATTGCCACCCGGGAAAGCCACGGTACTACCGGTGTTGGCTTTGGCGTAGCTATTCCCCACGCTAAATCGGCGGCGGTCGCCAAACCGGCACTGGCCATGGCCCGGTTGACCGACGGGGTGGATGTAGCCTCACTGGACGGCTCAAAAGCCGATTTGTTTTTCCTGATCGCCTCACCGGTTAGCGGCGGCGACTTGCACCTGCAGGCTCTGTCCCGGCTGGCCCGGATGCTGATGCACGATTCATTCCTGTCTTCGCTGCGGGCGGCGAAAGATTCGGCCGACGTACTGGCGGTCATCAGTGAACGGGAAGGATAATTTTTTTCATAGATAAATAAAAATAACATGGGGGAGGAAAGGACTTATGAGTAAGATTGTGGCGGTTACAGCTTGTCCGACGGGAATTGCCCATACCTTTATGGCGGCGGAGGGATTAGCCAAAGCGGCTAAGGACATGGGTCACGACATCAAGGTGGAAACGGCCGGTTCGGTAGGAGTGGAAAATGAACTGACGCCGGAAGAAATCAAGGCGGCCGATGTGGTCATCATTGCGGCAGATACCAATCTCTCCACCGAACGGTTTGCCGGTAAACGGCTGTATACCACTTCCACGGCGGCGGCGATTAAAAGCGGTCAGGAAGTGATTACGGCGGCTCTGCAAACGGCTAAGGTGGTTGGCGGGGCTACTCCGGCGGCGCAGACAGCAGGGGTTAAAAAGGAACGGACCGGAGCCTACAAGCATTTGATGACAGGCGTGTCCTACATGCTGCCGTTGGTCGTGGCCGGTGGTCTGTTGATTGCCATTTCATTCGTGTTTGGGATTGAAGCGTTTAAACAGCAGGGTACGCTGGCAGCAGCCCTTATGGATATCGGCGGCGGGGCGGCCTTTGCCCTGATGGTGCCTGTACTGGCCGGTTTCATCGCCTTTTCGATTGCCGACCGTCCGGGCTTGGCGCCTGGCTTGATCGGCGGTATGCTGGCCTCTAAGCTGGGAGCAGGCTTCTTAGGCGGTATCATCGCCGGCTTTATCGCCGGGTATACAGCGGAATTTCTGAAAAAATCCATTCAATTGCCTAAGACACTGGAAGGCCTGAAACCTGTTCTTATCCTTCCGTTACTCTCCAGTGCCATTGTCGGTCTGTTGATGGTCTATGTGATCGGTACACCGGTCAAAGCGATTATGGATACCATGACCGGTGCTTTACAGGGAATGGGAACCACCAACGCTGCGGTATTGGGACTGGTCCTGGGCGCAATGATGGCCTTTGATATGGGTGGTCCGATCAATAAGGCAGCCTATACCTTCGGCGTAGGCTTACTGGGCAGCAACGTATTTGAACCGATGGCCGCCGTTATGGCTGCCGGCATGGTGCCTCCGCTGGGTATCGCCCTGGCAACCTTCCTGAGCAAAGATAAATGGACGGTGGAAGAAAGAGAAGCCGGCAAAGCGGCCGGTGTGCTGGGTATCTCGTTTATTACCGAAGGTGCCATTCCTTTCGCCGCCGGTGACCCGCTCAAGGTTATTCCCTCAATCATGGCCGGTTCGGCCTTGACAGGCGCCCTTTCGATGATGTTTGGCTGCACGCTGCGGGCGCCCCATGGTGGAATCTTCGTTCTACCCATTCCCAATGCCGTTGGCAATCTATCGATGTACATTGTGGCTATACTGGCCGGCACCGTGCTTAGCGCACTGCTGCTCAATATACTCAAAAAAAGCCCGTCCGCGAAATAGGAAAGAAACGGACGATAGCTCATAAGAAGCTTTGTCCTGGTAAGACAGGACCGGCCATATGAAAAAAAGGACCAGGCACTTTTCGGTGCCTGGTCTTTTTTGAAAAACTTAAACCGGTAGTGTGTTTTTCACGAAATACCTCGGTAAAACCATGGTAAACATTACAATCTTACTTAAAGGTCAACTTGATCTAACCTTGAAAATTGCTTTTTCTGTCTTATATTGAGCGAAAGTACGTTTTTCTTTTCCGTATTTGTTGTTTCCAGTTGCAACAGTCGTTTAAATGGAGCATGACATGGCGTGTCGGTGGCATCAGCAATATGCCTGCAACATCCTTTTTACTCCAGAAATCAAGAAGCCAAAGCGAATTTTTCTGATCTGTCACACCACCTATTTGCCTGATTGTAGCAAGACCAGGCGAAGTAACTCGGCGTTTCATATCTGTAGAGGTAAGTGTCTTTACAATATCGCGTGTTCGCTGGCCGACGGTATTCCGATAGGCAATTAACTTATCAATGTTAATCTGCTTACTGAATTCCATAATTTCATCATCTGTCAGAGCGTTCCCTGTATCTGAAATAGGAATATTAAGCTGTTTTTTCCATTCAGCGTTAAATAGCTGTTCACCAGCAGCGACTAAAATACCCATTGTCAAGTCTTCGATTCTGGCAATATGCCATAAAACCCAGGCTATTGTTTCATCTTTAGCAGTTGGCATAATTCTGTATTCGTACGGTGATAAATCGCATAAAAGCTGATCCACTTCATTTTTTTCCTTGCCGGAGACAGTGGACAAGTGTAAGGCAGCATGCAAGTCCAAAAACATTCGTTTTGCATACTCCGCTTTATCCTGTTTTCTGATGATTGTATTTAATTCCTTATGTAATTCACTTAATCCGTCACCGAAGTATTTCATAGTAGCATCTCTTTACTCATTTTTTACCTAATTATACCATATAGAAAAAATATAACCAGATATAATTAGGGCTTATGATAGTTTGAAATTTCACTCTTTTTACTACAATTTGTTTTCAAAACTATGGCAGCCATCTGTCCGGTGTATTAGAATAGAATAAGGAAGGTTAGGAGGGGATAAAGTATGACATATACAGCCAGCACGGAACGGTATGCTTCGATGCAGTACAACCGATGCGGCCGGAGCGGACTGATGCTGCCGGCCATTTCCCTGGGCTTGTGGCATAATTTTGGCGGCACCGATTGTTTTGAAACTGGACGGGCCTTGGTACATCGGGCGTTTGATCTGGGTATCACCCATTTTGATTTGGCCAATAATTACGGTCCGCCGCCAGGTTCGGCAGAAATTAACTTCGGACGGATTTTGAAGGAAGATTTGGCCTCCCACCGGGATGAGCTGATCATATCAACCAAAGCGGGCTATACCATGTGGTCGGGACCTTACGGCGACTGGGGTTCAAAGAAATATCTGGTGTCCAGCCTTGATCAAAGCCTGCGGCGCATGGGCCTTGACTATGTTGATATCTTTTATCATCACCGTCCCGACCCTCGGACGCCGCTGGAGGAGACGATGGCGGCGCTGGACTTGCTGGTACGTCAGGGCAAGGCTCTCTATGTGGGTCTTTCCAATTACAAGGCGGATCAGGCGAAGGCGGCCATTCAAATCCTGAAGGAACTGGGCACACCCTGTCTGATTCATCAGCCCCGGTATTCCATGCTGGATCGCTGGGTAGAAGACGGTCTGCTGGAAGTACTAGAGGAGGAAGGGGTCGGCAGCATTGCCTTTTCGCCATTGGCCAAGGGCTTGCTGACCAATAAGTATTTGAAAGGCATTCCAGCCGACTCACGGGCAGCGGGACCGAGTGTTTTCCTAAAGGTCGAGGATATTAATGAGCCGTTGCTGATTAAGCTGCGGGCACTGCAGGATTTGGCGCTGGAACGGGGGCAAACGCTGGCTCAGATGGCGCTGGCCTGGGTTTTGCGGGGTGACAGAATTACTTCAGTGCTTATTGGCGCCAGCAAAGTTTCGCAAATTGATGATTGTGTAGGGGCTTTAAAAAGATTGAAGTTCTCGCCGGAAGAACTGGAATTGATCGAAATCATTCTGAGCGGTTCCGAACAGGACGAATAGAGTGAGCATTTTTCTTGCGGCAACCGGACAGGAAAAAAGAACGACTTCCTTGGTAAAAGCAGCTTTTTTGTCTGGTTGGGTTAGTTGACGGAGTTTACTATATACTATAGAATAGAAGAAATACAAATATAGCTATATTATGCTAATTTGCTAAAGTGAAAATGCGCCGGATGTCGAAATATATACTATGGCAGAGGATGAGTACCACTTTTGCCGGAAGGAAACAGAATATTTGAAACATATTACATTTTACCAATTTTTAGTATAGGAGGAATTGACTTGAAAACTAAAGAGCTCTTGGCCTTGGATTGTATCGTATTACATGTGGAAGCAAAACATAAAGAAGAAGTATGGGAGTTACTGGCCGAAAGATTGCAACACTCCGGAGTTATCAGCACCGCCGAACAGTTTGTGGAGGATGTGGCGGCTCGGGAGAGCATGGGAACAACCGGTGTCGGTCATGGCGTATCGATTCCCCATGCCAAGTCGGCGGCGGTAGATCGGGCCGGATTGGCGATTGCCCGTCTGGCTACGCCGGTGGATGTGAACTCTCTGGATGGCACGAAAGCCGACTTGTTTTTTATGGTAGCTGCACCGCTTGACGGTATCGATTTGAACTTACAGATGCTGTCAACCATTGCCCGGATGATCCGGCATGACTCTTTCCTGGCCGCTCTGCGCACAGCTCCCACAGCCGAAGAAATGCTGCGGATTATCGGCGAACAGGAAGAACAACTGCCTAAATAGAGACTTTATTGACTCTGTCAGGCATATGCTTTACAATGAAGAAATGGATATAGGCTTGATAGATGAGGTGACCCACCATGAGCAAGGAACCAGGCAACAAAATAGCAACCGAAAATCGTAAAGCCCGCCACGATTATCATATTCATGAAACCTATGAGGTCGGGCTGGTGCTTACCGGTACGGAAGTCAAATCGCTGCGTGCCGGCAAAGCCAATTTAAAGGATGCCTACGCCCGGATTGACAATCATGGCGAAGTCATGCTGCATAATATGCATATTAGTCCCTATGATCAGGGGAACCGATTTAACCATGAACCGCTGCGTACCCGCAAGCTACTGATGCACCACTATGAAATTATCAAGCTGATTGGCAAGACTAAGGAAAAAGGCTATACGCTGGTGCCATTGAAAGTATATTTTACCCGGGGCAAGGCTAAGCTGGAGCTGGGGCTGGCAACCGGTAAAAAACTGTATGACAAGCGCCAGGATCTGGCGGCCAAGGACGCGAAACGGGAAATGGACAGAGCCTTTAAGGACAAGCAAAGAGAGTAGCAGGCAGTGGCCTGCTTTATCTTTGGAAACATTTACAAAGAAGCCGGTATGTCAGATCTATCCACTTGGCTTATCGCTTGTACTGTGATATAATAAACTTTACGAATTAAGAAGCGTAATCGGATTGCAGCTCTTTAAAGTCATAAACAATACCTAAATACCAATACGGGGGCGTAATGGTTTCGACAGGGGTAGTTGTAGCATGGGTAGCGAGCCGGGGTTCCATCAGCCCGTCAATACGGTGGACTTAAAGTAAAAGCAAACAACGAATACGCTTTAGCAGCTTAATGCTAACGTCCTACTCTCCTTCTTCCCGTGGGGCGGGATAGGGCGTCACTTAGCGGGATACCTGAGGTCTAATTCTCCGCGGACCGACTGGGAAATTTTAACGAGATAGCACCGGCGAAGCTTGTCTGTAGGCGTCAATGGAGCGAAGCTTAAATTGCAGACTGCGCTCGGAGAAGCCTGTGTAGCGGCACCTTTGGACAGGAGTTCGATTCTCCTCGCCTCCACCATAACTTAAATGTCGCCTCCACCTGATATATAGTAGATGTAAGATTTATCTATATATCAGGTGGAGGTTTGCTTTATGAAGTCTCGTTGTCAGTTCCAAGTAAATCAAGGCTCCAGGCATTTTGCCTGGAGCCTTGATTTATATTATAGACTTTAGTCTGTTGAGAGAGCGAAACAAAAAATCATCCCCTATGCGGGTGTGCGACAAAAGTTATACAAAAACTCACCGACTTTCTTATAATAGGGTTGTTCAGGCCACTAGAAAAAGAAAGGAAAGGTGAGTTTATGTCTCAAAATTTAGCACACACGAAATGGCTATGCAAGTATCAAGAGTGATAAAACCAATGTGGCTTGAACAAAGTGAAAGCCAGCTTCTTAAGGCGCTGGCTAGTGATAGAGGCTTATAGCCTCAGTGCAAACCACCCGTTTGACGGATGGTTTCTGATTTTGTATGTTATGGCGCTTGCTGAAGCGGGTAGGAAGAGTGTTATTTGAGATCAGACTTGCAAATATTCAAGAGCCTCGCGTGATTCACGAAATCAAACAATCTGCTGCGCCAACAGTTCATTTGCGGAAAACTGTTTGAGCAGATTCCGGTAAAGAGGGGAGAAGCCCTCATATCGCTGACGTTAAGGGGTATAAAAAGCGCCATTACTTTGTTTAGTGGCTGTAAGTCGATCTTGTACGGATTTTCATTTTTGGTCCTTTTTATCTATCGGACGCGGAAGTCAAGAGCCGCTCATCGATCCATGAGAGGATGCGCTCATTTGCAAGCAATTTGGCTCCGCACTGGCCATGCTCGCCTGCGCCTTCCTCCGAACTAAACAACATAAAGCTTTTCTCGCAGGTAAGCGCGTCATAAAGCGGCCTGGCCTGACCGGGCATCAGCTTATCTTCCTCGGTATCCACAATGAGCGTAGGACATTGGATTTTTTCTGCGACGCCTTCCATGGTAAAGTCTTTTATCTTCAGAATAAATTGAGCGGGGGTATTGGCTCCAAAAACAAACATACCGTGCTCAAAGCCCCATTTGAGAGTAGGATTGGTTTTTAACATTTGATCAAAGCTTTGATTGAGTTTGTCTGGGGCGGTACTGGCCATGTCAAGAAAATGGCTATCGGGCAATAGGTTTTTAAGGGTATCTGAAAAGCTATATACGCCGCCGTTTGCGACGCAGGCGGCAAGACGATGCTCATAGGCAGCCGCTCTGGGTGCCAGATATCCGCCCAGGCTTACACCCATCAAAACGATTTTGTCAGGGTCAATGCCATCAAGGGAGAGGACGAAATCCACGACGGGTGTCACGACCGACTCATAGTCGTACCGGAAGTACAGGTTCTGCCGGCGTAAGGCCTCGCCCTGCCCCGGCCCCTCAAATACGAGGCAGTTCATGCCGTGTTCCAGGGCGGCCATGGCCATTCCGTACAATTCTTCTTTTGTACCATCAAAACCGGTCATTAGAATCAGCACGGGGCTCGGGCTTAATGCTTTTTGGCACTTGTAATAATGCCCGGGCAACGTTGTTCCTTCATAGGGAATTTTGACTGCTTTAATCACCGGGTCGTTCAGTTCCATCACTTTTTCAAAACAGGCGAAGCTCGCTTCGGATAGTTCGTTGATCCTTGGATCATTCGGGTTTCCATGCAGATAAAACTCTGCTGAACGGTAATAATTATAGGCCCTTAGATATGTCTTTCTTGCACTAACCGGATGCCCGTTTTTTAAATAATCGTCCGCAGTCGTATGGAGTCTTTTTGCCGTCACCGTCCACTCCTTGCACCAACTGTTATTATCGCCTTCTGTTATTTTCTCTGCAGTGGTGAGGACCTCCCCGATATCAGCCATACCGTATGCCGTTTCGCTGAGCAATCTTAAAGTCTCAAAAGCAAACGAATCATCTCTGAATACTATATTCTTCATAAGGGATCTTCCTTTCGCTATTCTTCTTGTGTGTTTTCAATGATCCTACAACATGTTGTATAATTATAATATAGACTTTAATTTCTCTGTCATCAACCGTCAATCACGGCTGGACTGTCGGATTCTTTTACGCGAAGGGAAGGGAACCAGATGAAGCATAATCCTGAAATTACCGCGCAAACAAGGAAAAACCTGATGGATGCGTTTTGGGACCTGTATAGCAAAGAAGGAATTAAGAAAACATCAGTGCGAGAGATCGTTGGTAAGGCAGGGTACAACCGAAGCACATTTTATGAATATTTTACCGATGTCCACGATGTGCTGGAGCAAATAGAAGCCTCTATTTTACCGGATATAGAAAAGCACCAAAACATCATAATGAAAACGGGTGTTCGTCTGCCACTCAAACATCTTACCGAGGTGTACAGCCAAAATAAAAGGTACTTTGTTGTCCTATTAGGGAAAAACGGCGATCCTACTTTTCAAGAAAAAATTAAAAACGTATACAAAGCATTGTTACGGCCGCACCTTCAATCACTCGGTGCAGATGACTTTATATTGGAATGCACGTTGGAATATGCGATATCCGCTTTCCTTGGGGTGATGACGTATTGCTTTACGCAGGAAGAAGAGCCGGATATCGAAAAAATGGTCCAGCTCCTGTGGAGCCTTATGAACGACGGTGTGATGAAAAAATTTTAAATGGAATGTCTCAAATAGCGATGGATTGAAATACGGATTATAACTTATGACATGATTGATGCACAGGATTACGTTATGAATCTATCTCAGTATACTTTTCAATAATTCAATGGCTGAGCAGTGTTATGATATCGGCATGTCAGAAGAGCGAAATAGGGGAGGTACTAATGATTCTGATTTAATATTCATAAGCTTAAACAGTATCACAAATCAAGATTCTGTGGAACCATCCCTGCGCACTTTACGGAATAATTTCGATAAATATCTAATGGCTCAGCAGAATCGTCCCTGGGAGTATTTTGAATAAGGAGTGGATTTTAGTATGATTGTTCAACCGTCTATAAATGATTATGAAACGTTGATTAATATTTGGGAAAACTCGGTTCGGGCAACGCATGACTTCCTCAAAGAAGAAGACCTGCAATTTTATAAGCCATTAATCTTGAATGAATATTTCTACCATGTGAATTTATTTTGTCATAAAGATAACCTTGAAATTACTGGATTTATGGGCATAGCGGATGATAACCTTGAAATGCTGTTTATTAATCCTGTATCGCGGGGAAAGGGTATAGGTAAAGAATTGTTGATTTATGCAATAGAAAAGCAAGCAGTGAAGCGGGTAGATGTTAATGAGCAGAATGCTCAGGCTGTTGGCTTTTATAAGCATATGGGATTTTATGTCGTAACCCGTTCTGAATTTGATGGGGCAGGGAAACCTTATCCTATCTTGCACATGGAATTGAATGCGGTGTAACCGCATCTAGGAGAGGCATCTTTAATCCGAGACTATTTACAAGAATAGCCGGATAAAAAGAGCGGATAGCATACTTGATTACTACCGTCCCTAACTGAGAGTTAGGGACGGTCTTTTTTGTTACAAAGTTGGTCCTTACGCTCTTCGATATGAGTAAGGACAACAAGTTGAAGAATTGGGGACGGTTCTAGGGAGTCATTCTGTGCTAATAATCCTGTGAATCTTCACAAGGTTTTGAAAGGGAACCTCCCTTTCTGTCCGCAGAGTCGCGGAAAGGGTTATATTTTATAAAGTGGAATACTTATTTAAATTCAGTTTAAATAATAGGTATATATTTTTGGTAAAATTAGATAAGACACAAGTCTCGAGACTTTCAAAAGAGAGGATTCATGATGGGAACGATTTTAATAGTAGATGATGACTTGAATATTAGAGAATTGATAAAAGTGTTTTTGAGCAAGGAAGGCTTTGCCGTATATGAGGCTGCCGATGGTGTGGAAGCTCTGGCAAAGCTTGAAACAGTAAAAGTGGATATGGTTATTCTTGATATCATGATGCCCAACATGGACGGCTGGCAGTTGTGCCGCGAACTGCGGGAGAGCTATGACATTCCTTTGCTTATGATAACGGCTAAGGGAGAAATCAGTCAAAAAATTAAGGGCTTCGAACTCGGAACGGATGATTACCTTGTTAAGCCTTTTGATCCTTTGGAATTGATGGTTAGAGTCAAAGCATTATTGAAGCGCTATCAAATTGTAGCATCCCAGATCGTTCAGGTTGGAAAACTGTCGATGAACCGCAAAACCTATGAAGCAACTGTTGGCAGCGAAAATATAACCCTTCCACTTAAGGAATTCGAGTTGCTATACAAATTAGCCAGCTATCCGGGACGGACCATTCCCCGGGAGCAGTTGATCGAGGATATTTGGGGTTATGATTTTGAAGGAAACGAACGGACGCTGGATGTCCATATTAACCGGCTGCGCGAACGTTTTCCGGAAGAACAGTGTGACTTTACCATCAGGACAATCCGGGGTCTTGGCTATCGTTTGGAGGTGTAAACCATGGACAAAGGAAAAATTCTGGAATTTGTCTTTCGGGCTGTTCTGCTGCTGGCAGTATACGTAAGCTGCATTGGCGGTGCCTTTTTCTTAACTTCCCATGTATTTACCGTTGCCATAGAGAACCTGTCTCCTGTATTGATTCAAATCATCAACTCCCTGCTCGGCCTGTTTGGGGCGATCCTGCTTTTTTGCTTATTCCAGATGAAACATGTAGCGCAAATCAAACAAGCCATGGCCGCAATTACAGTGGCTCTTGAAAAAATTTCACAAGGGGATTTTACAAGCCGCTTACACTTAGGCTTTCGGGTAAATGAAGGGTTTGAAGAGCTGATTAAAAACATAAATAAGATGGCATTGGAACTAAACCAGATGGAGAAGATGCGGCAAGATTTCATTTCGAATGTTTCCCATGAGATTCAATCGCCATTAACCTCTATCAGGGGGTTTGCTCAGGCTCTGCACAATGATCAATTAAGCGTTGAGGATCGCCTGCGTTTTTTAAATATTATTGAAACCGAAAGCAGGCGGCTGTCGGAGCTAAGTGACAATATGCTTAAACTGGCTTCGCTTGAGGCGGAAAACAGCCAGATTACACCTGTCGCTTATCGTTTAGATAAACAGATAAAAAATATTATCCTTGCCTGCGAACCCCAGTGGACGCAGAAAAAAATAGAGATGGAAGGATTCCTTGATCAATTGGAAATAACAGCAGATGAAAGCCTGATGAGCCAGGTATGGATCAATCTTATTCATAATAGTATCAAATTTACTTTCGAGAGTGGGACTGTTCGAGTGGAACTGCAACGGCAAGGTGAAAACGCAGTCTGCCGAATTTCCGATACAGGCATTGGCCTGACTGAAGAAGACCGGCTTCACATATTTGAGCGCTTCTACAAAGCCGATAAGGCCAGGGAGCGATCCCAGCAGGGCAACGGATTGGGGCTTTCCATTGTTAAAAAGATCATTGATATGCACCACGGCCATATTAATGTTGAGAGCAGCTTAGGAGCAGGGACAACTTTTACTGTAACCTTACCACTTTGATAAGACGAGAATTAAAAAGTACAGTTTCGCCGAGGGGGCGAGACTGTACTTTTTTGCTTTAGTTTAAATTCAGTTTAAACGGGGATGTTATGATTACAGCAGCCCCCAAAAGGCAGCATAATTCCATTCTATTCCCGAGTTTGCTATTACAGGTTAGAATGTATGCATGGCATGGCTGATGAGGGTAAAGGAAGATTGACTGTCAACTATTTTTGACTAAACATATAGAAGGAAGAGGATTATCATGAAACTCATCGCTTTGTGTGGTAGTGCAAGAAAACACGGCAATACCGCAAGCATGTTGCACCAAGTCATGGAAGGCGCAAAATCAGTAGGTGCGGAAACTGAATTGATCAATCTCTTTGATTTGAGCTATAAGGGCTGTACCGGTTGCTGTGCCTGTAAATTAAAGAATAGTAAATCTTATGGACACTGTGTGGTGGATGATGAACTTAGACCACTCCTCCGGTGTATTGAAGAGTCCGATGTCATTGTGCTCGGTTCGCCTGTTTATTATGGAAATCTATCAGGGCAAATGCGTTCATTTACAGACAGATTGCTGTTTCAATATCTTGATTATGGTGGTACATCTACAGGCCCTAAACCCAAAAGCTTTAAAACAGCTTTGATTGCTACCATGAATGTTAATGAAGAAATTTATGTTGAAAGAGGGTTTAAGGATACCTTAACTAATTTTGCGGGAATTATGGGACGCACCTTGGGTAGTTGTGAACTGCTGACGTTAACAAATACTGTTCTATTTGACGATTATTCAAAGTACGTGTACCTGATGCCGGATAAAGAAGAAAAAGCTAATCGTGCCGAAAAAATATCGGTCGAGGATCTGCAAAAGGCATTTGATTTAGGGTTCAGACTTATTAAATCATAATGAATTGATCTTTTACAATCAATGCCAGGCTACAAAATAAACCGTTGATAAGGAGGAAAGAAGAAAGATGTACATTATCGGAATTATCGCAAGTCCGCGAAAAGCAGGCAATACCGCCTGGATAGTAAACAAAATACTGGAAGGTGCGAAAGAACAGGGGGCCGTAACGCAAGCCTGGTATTTCAGCGATCTTGATATCAAACCGTGCCAGGGTTGTTGGGGCTGCCACCAGGGTGATCGGGGCTGTGTTATCAAAGATGATATGCAGAAACTTAATGATGCGATTGATCAGGCCAATGCCATTGTTTTCGGCTCGCCGATTTATATGATGCAAATGAGTGCCCAGGCGAAGATACTCACCGATAGGCTGTTTGCGCGATTCTCACCGCGATACTCACCGTATTTCAAAGAAGAAAGTGCCGCGCAAAAGAAGCTGATTCTCACGTTTAATCAGGGTAATCCTGATTCCGGCCTGTTCCAGTCGTATATTGATTATACGAGACACATGTTTGAGCTGCTGGAATTTGACGTGAAAGAGGTACCTGTCGTTACCGATATGCGAAATGGACCGGCGCAGGAAAGAAAGGATCTGCACACTGTCTTGAAGGATATCGGTTCGTCGCTGGTTGCGGAGCGATTCCCGGAATAAAAGAAGGGGAAAATCAATGGTGAAATTGGCCTTGCAGGCGTAGAATTAATGACGTATAGTGCCGGTACATCGCTTAGTACTGGGCAATTGCGAATCGTATGTCCTAAGATCAAAAAATGGTTACTGTCTTCTGGAGTTTTCACACAGGCTGATATTTCCTTTACAATAATTGGTATTCGTGTTAAAATATAACGAAGTGGGTGTCCTTACAGCAGCTACGGGTTTTTCAGTCTCGCAAGAATGTTGGGAATTTAGTTTCTGAGATATTTGCAAGTTGTTAACCGGTTTAGACGGTAGTCGTTTTTTGTTTACGTGAGTTGACCGATTTCGATTGTCCGAAAAGAAAGTTAGTTCCGTTCCACTTAATGGTTTATTCTGTCAAGTGAAGAATGGCTGTAAGGATGCTCGCTTAAAGAAAGAGAAGGGAATTCCTTCTCTTTTTGATTACGTTTGGCAAGTTTCAAGTATGTGAAGGTCTGAGACAAAAAACGCCCGCTTTGCGGATAGATTGAATACTTAAAGCAAGAGTCGTCTTCGTTCTGTTAAGTGGGCGGAACATTATTGTCTGGAACTATCTGGAAGTTTGAGGCAAAGTTAATATAAGGAAGGAAAGAAGTGAAGAAAAAGGGGAATGCTATTATCGAATTTGACCACCATAATAAGTTCCCTGGAAGGAGTAACTATGAAAGATGTAAATGGGATAACCCAAACAACGTCTGAGGAGCCGTCCGATATTCTTGGCGAAGGCTTGATCGAAGAGAAAAAGAAGAAAAATCTTGATGAAATGATTGAGGATTTGAACAGGGACAATCCGGCGAAAAACCAGAAAAGGAAATACCGGGGTGTTTTTTAGTTTCTGTAGTTAATTTTCCGGGATGTCTATTTTCAAATAGTCTGTATAAATTCCAATAAATAAATACGTGCTGGTGGGAAGGGGCTAAGTTATGACAGGAATAAATGGGTTAAAGACCTATACCCTATCTTCTAGTGAAATTGAAGTACTTCTGTTAACTGATTTTGGCGGAAAACTTCAACCTGTTGACGGTGCAAAACTGTCCAAACTAAAACAACGGCAGGCTAAGACGGCGGTATACAAAACGAGATTTTCCAAACCAAACACCTAATGTTATAGTAGTCAATCTGATCGTAAATCAATTTTGGTGAAAGGCCGGACCTTGTCCGGCTTTTTATTTTTCTATAATAATTCAAGGGGCTGTGTATGGACTCTTTTGGGTTTATGCCTGCTTTTCCACATAAAGGCAGGCATAAGTAATGCCTGAGCTACAGATAATGTGATTAGGTGATTCCATTAGTTATTTTAGCAGAAAAAATGAGGTGTTTTTTTTATGTCGAAAACTCTTTATGTCGGAAACTTACCTTGGCAAACAACTGAGAATGACCTTGCGGATGTCTTCCGGCAGCATGGCACGGTCATATCCAGTAGAATTGTTACTGACAGAGACACAGGGAGGGCAAGGGGATTTGGCTTTGTTGAAGTGGACGATGCGGATGCTGAAAAAATGGTAGCGGCAATGAATGATACTGAAGTAGGCGGACGACGCGTTGTAGTGAATGAAGCCAGGCAGCGATAGGGCTAATTAGATGTATTTATGCATCATGACTTATAAAATGCTCTTCAATAGCTTGCTTTCACGCCTAAGAACTGGCTGATCGTGAATAGGTAATAGATCAGCTTCACCATGCAAGTCCGGAAAATGCTGAAAAGCCGCTGATTAAGCGGCTTTTTTGTTGTTTATAAGACTCTTTGCTCATGCCAGTCCTAAATTGCTTCTCTCGGAAAGGCCGACCGGTTTTTGCAAAACCGGCAATAGCATCAAAACCGAAGTGGCTAACGGTATCATGCTTCATAAATATATGAATGACAACTTCATTCTACAATTGCATGTTACCACCATCTGATACATAATGGATTTATGACCCAGTATATATGTGAAAGTGAGATTATAATATGAGCACTACCGATGAGGCCAAAAGTAGATTCAGTAATCCTTTTATAGCGCTAAAACATAAAAATTTCCGATATTATTGGATAGGGATGTGTGTTTCCCTAATCGGTACCTGGATGCAAAATATAGCGCAACCATGGTTAGCCTACACTTTAACTAATTCACCGTTTCTGTTAAGTTTAATTGGAATACTTCAATTTACTCCAATGCTGTTACTGGCCTTGCTTGCAGGTGTTGTTGTAGATAAATTTCCCAAAAAGAAGATTTTAATATTTACTCAATCTGCTTCACTGGTTATTACGTTAATACTTGCCATTTTAGTCTGGACAGGGAAAATCCAATACTGGCATATCTTGCTTATGGCTACCGCCCTGGGAATTGTTAATACGATTGATATGCCGTCGCGGCAGGCACTGGTTATAGAGCTTGTAGGTAAGGAAGATTTAATGAATGGAATTGCATTAAATTCTATGGCCTTTAATTTGGCAAGAATTATCGGTCCTGCAGTTGCGGGACTGGTTATGGGATATGTTGGTCTGGCGGCGTGTTTTTTTATAAATTCCATTAGCTTTGCAGCAGTCTTGGCAAGTTTGTATCTTATTAAATTAAAGCCGGCAGTAATAAAGTCTCAAAATAATTCTAATGTGTGGGAAGAAATCAAAGATGGCCTTACCTACATTTATCATAACGATAGTCTTTTATATACGATCATCATCTTGACTATAGTCGGTACGTTTGCTCCGAATTTTAATGTCCTCGTTCCTGTTTTTGCCAAGGATGTACTGCATCAAAATGAGGCAGGCTTTGGCATTCTTATGTCCTTTTTGGGAGCGGGATCATTTTTGGGTGCCATGTTCATCGCTACCTTAAGTAAATCGGGGCCTAAAAAATTTATTATTTATGGTGTACCCTTTATTATAGCTATGGCGTTAATTATTACTGGTTATATTGATGTTTACTTATTGACCGGACTTTCTCTGGCCGTTACGGGCTTCTTTTTTATTATGTTTACTTCCAGTGCAAATTCAACGTTGCAGCTTAATTCAAGTAATGAATACCGCGGCAGAGTCATGAGTGTATACACGTTGGTCTTTGCCGGAACCACACCGTTTGGGAATTTTTACGCCGGATTATTTGCGGAGCATTTTAATGCAAGAGTAGGTTTTGCGGCTTGCGGTATGATCATCATTGTGCTTATGATTCTTTTATATGTATGTATATGGGGAAAAAGGCTTTTTTTGCCGGAGCGATTTAACCGGCAGTAAGAAAGCGGGAATGACCGTAATGTGATATAATGGTGCTCGTAAAAGCGTTGGCAATAATTTACATGAGAAGAGGAGTGTTTAATGATAAAGGTAGGGATTATTGGAGACTTCGATGAAGCTAAGCCTTCCCATGAAGCTACTAATAAAGCGTTACAGCATTGTGCTAAATATTTACACCTAGACTTGGAATGTAAGTGGTTACCGACGATAACGTTAGAAGGGGACATTAAAAAAGATATTTGTGACTTTGATGCATTTTGGTGTGCGCCCGGAAGCCCCTATCGTAGTTTTAAAGGAGCAATAAACGCAATACGTTTTGCAAGAGAAAATAATTATCCTTTTATCGGTACTTGTGGCGGTTTTCAGCATGCAATTATGGAATATGCGCAAAATGTATTGGGGATGGCCGAAGTCAATCATGAAGAATATAATCCAGACGCCTCCACTTTTTTTATTTCAGCTCTATCTTGCTCACTTTTAGAAACAACAAGGAAAATATACTTAAAGGAAGGAACTAAAAGCCAAGAAATTTATGGGCAAACTGAAATTGAGGAGCGATACAACTGTAATTTTGGACTGAATGGTTGTTTTCAAGATACTTTTGATAAAAGTGGCCTTCATGTGGCAGGTGTCGATAGCAATGGTGAAGTCAGAATTTTTGAATTGTCCCCCCATAGATTTTATGTTGCAACACTGTTTCAGCCGCAGCTTAGTTCAACGCCTGAAACCCCTCATAAATTAATTGTAGAATATCTACTGGAAACTCAGAAATTTCATAATGAGCACAAGTAAAAGGCAGCCAGCAAACTATTTTAGGGAGTATGCTGGCGCTTTGTTTCAATACAGGTAGGCTTATATCATATGTTCTGGAATGACATTTGAACGGAAAGGAACTTTGGACTGAGAGCAAGGAACTAAATTAGTCAAATATCATATTGTGAAATAGAATAAGGTATTTGTCTGGCTGCGAGTATATTACTGGACAAAGCCTTCATGTGTGTGTATAGTATACATTGATTACATTTTGCCCTTTTACACAGAAAAAGTAGTCAAGCAGTATCCCCGAGTATGTATGCGTTTTAGCGGACAGCAATATAACAATATGAGGAGGTTTTAATACATTGAGTATTAGTGCAAAACAATACTGTGCAGACCTTTATCAGCGGGTTATAAAGCGAAATGCCAATGAGCCTGAGTTTCATCAGGCCGTTAAGGAGGTTCTGGAATCTTTGATTCCGGTGCTGGAAAAACACCCGGACTATATTGAACTGGGTATTATGGAAAGCATTGTGGAACCGGAACGTCAGATTATTTTCAGAGTTCCCTGGGTGGATGATGCCGGAAGCGTACACGTGAACCGTGGCTTCCGGGTTCAGTTCAACAGTGCTATCGGCCCTTATAAGGGCGGCCTGCGCTTTCATCCTTCCGTATATATAGGTATTATCAAATTTTTAGGTTTTGAACAGGTCTTTAAGAACTCCTTAACCGGGCTGCCCATCGGCGGTGCCAAAGGCGGTGCCGATTTTGATCCCAAAGGCAAATCCGATATGGAAATCATGCGGTTTTGCCAAAGCTTTATGTCCGAGCTGTACCGTCATATCGGTCATGATATGGATGTACCGGCCGGCGACATCGGGGTAGGCGCCCGGGAAATCGGCTATTTGTTTGGCCAATACAAAAGAATCAAAAATACCTATGAAGCAGGTGTATTAACAGGCAAGGGCCTGTCCTACGGCGGAAGTCTGACCAGAAAAGAGGCTACCGGCTACGGCCTGATTTATTTTGTCAATGAAATGATGAAGGCAAAAGGCCTGTCCATTGAAGGGAAAAACGTGCTTATTTCCGGTTCCGGCAATGTGGCCATTTATGCCTTGGAAAAAGTCCGGCAGTACGGCGGCAGGGTTGTGGCCGTAAGCGACTCCGGCGGTTATATCTATGACCCCTGTGGTATTCAGGTTTCCACTTTGAAGCAAATCAAGGAGGTAAACCGCCAAAGAATCTTTGAATACGTAAAATACCATCCTACCGCCACTTACCATGAAGGCTGCTCCGGTATTTGGACCATTCCCTGCGACATCGCTTTGCCCTGTGCAACCCAAAATGAAATTGACGAAAACTCGGCTAATATCCTGGTGGCCAACGGCTGCAAGGTGGTAGGCGAAGGAGCCAATATGCCTACCGACCTGGCAGGTACCAAGGTGTTTTTGGATAACGGCGTGCTTTTTGGACCGGCCAAGGCCGCCAATGCCGGCGGTGTTGCCACCTCGGCTCTGGAAATGTCGCAAAACAGTATGCGCCTAGCCTGGACTTTCGAGGAAGTGGATGCCAGGCTGAAGGACATCATGGTGAACATTTATAAAAACACCAGCCAGGCGGCAGAAGCCTATGGCCTAAAAGACAACCTGGTTGCCGGTGCAAACATCGCCGGGTTCAAAAAAGTAGCGGAAACCATGAAGGCTCATGGTGTAGTATAAGGTTAAGACGGTGAAGACCCGGGCAGATGCCCGGGTTTTTTAAATAGTCAATTTATAGACAGGATTTTATGATATAACAAAGAAGTGCTATAAGACAAAGAATTTCTTTCATGGAGATAGAGAACAATGCTTGAAATCATAGCGACAACAGTTGAGGACGCCAAACGGATAGAGTCCGCCGGTGCCGGACGGATCGAGCTCATTCGGGATTTGTCCCAAGGGGGACTTACCCCGGAGCATGGATTGATAAAGGAAGTAGTGGAGAACGTCAAAATCCCGGTCAATGTAATGATTCGACCCCACGCTAATTCATTCGTCTATACAAGCGCCGAGTTGAAGGCAATGCAGGAAGATATTTTAAAGGCCAGACAACTAAAAGCAAACGGTGTGGTTTTTGGGGTTTTGGATGAAACTAATGCGATTTGCGAAAAGTCTTTGGTTAAGCTGCTGGAGGCTTGTGACGGGCTGGCCGTAACATTTCACCGGGCTATTGATGAAATCGCTGATCCGGTTAAAGGGATAAAAGTGCTGGCTAAATACCCGCAAATCACAACGGTACTAACTTCCGGCGGCCAGGGAAATATTCTGGACAATTTGGCAACAATAAAAGATATGATGGAGCACGCGGGGCAGATTCAAGTCTTGGTGGGCGGCGGGCTAACCTTTGAAAACATCGAGCGGATTGTGGCTGAAACCGGAGCGCCGGAATTTCATTTTGGAACGGCGATTCGTGATAACAGTGCCGCTTTTGGGGAAATTAATGAAAAGAAACTAACGGCTCTTGTTAAGCTTATGAATCGGATAGGAAGCTGAAGCAGGATTAATCGTAAGGCTAAGGTGATTCTATGATATTCATTACCGGTGATACCCACGGCGGTATTGACATTAAAAAATTTGCATCCGGCAACTTTCCGGAAGGAAGGAACCTTACGAAAGATGATTATGTGATCATCTGCGGCGATTTTGGCTGTATATGGGACGGCAGCCGGGAACAGGCCTGGCTGCTCAACTGGTACAAAGATAAACCGTGGACTACCCTGTTTGTCGATGGTAACCACGAAAACTTTGATATGCTGTATGATTTCCCCGTGGAAGCTTGGAAGGGCGGCAAAGTGCATAGAATTAACAGGTCGGTGCTCCATCTGATGCGTGGACAGATATTCAGCCTGGCTGGGTTAAAGTTCTTTACCTTCGGCGGAGCCATGTCTACCGATAAGATATTCCGGCGGGAGCATGTTAGCTGGTGGTCGCAGGAGATACCAAGCCTTGAAGAAGAAGAGGAAGCGACGCTTAACCTTGCCAAGCATAATTTTGCCATAGATTACATAGTTACGCATACGGCTCCCACAAACATAGTCGAATATTTAAACCGCTTCGACAGGCTGCGCGATCCGACAAGCGGAATGCTTGATAAATTCGTTTCTATACTACAGTTCAAGCATTGGTATTTTGGTCATTTTCATACGAGTCAACGAATCAATGAGCAATTCACCTGTCTTTATAACGAAATAATCAGGTTAGTATAGCCGGTACTTATACGTAAGTGTCGGTTTTTTTTTGGATAAGCGGGGCTGGTATCCTGCCCTCGTGGTTTTTAGACCAGGAGCTACCGGCTAAAAATCACCATTTTGTATGATATTGCGCATTTGATCAAGGAAGTGGTTTGCTGAGATAACACGAGGTTTGATAAAGCCGGTAGCAATGGCATAATTTTCTATCCGCCTTAATAAACTGTACCGTACCGATATGCGGAAGGAGAAATATTGATGTACGATATCAACGAATGTCATTACAAGGCGAACGCGCCGTATCCACCAGTGCGAGTGGATGAGCCAAATCTTGCCTATGCCGACGAGATGCTAAGTAATATGGGTGCCGTTGTTTCCGAAATGAGTGACGTGACCCGATATTTCTACATTTCCGTGGTAACAGAGCCGGAGTTTCGCTCCATTTCGGTATGCTTCCACCATATCAGCATCGTTGAAATGCATCACCTCAATATATTCGCGGAGCTTGCGCTGCAGCTTGGGACGGACCCGCGGCTCTGGTGCGGGAGGACCCGCAAGCGTTGGTGGTCGCCCTCGTTTATCGGTTACCCGCGTGATGTATGTGCTTTGATAACCGAATCAATCGAAGCGGAAAAAGCGGCCATCCGCAAGTATTCCCGGCAGGCGGATACCATCTGCGATGGGAACATTGTGGCGATCTTAAACCGCATCATACTTGACGAGAAACGCCATCTCCAGATTTTTAGAGAGATGTGTGAGCAGCTTCAGTGCTTTTAAAACAAATCTCAGTTTATCCCTGCCAATCGGGGCCTGAGATTTTTATAAATAGAAAGTCGTGCAAACCGCTTATGTCTGCTTTTATGACAGACATGGCGGTTTTTGCTTTTTGCAGGCGGTTTTCTTGTCTTTACCGCAGGGGCCTGTTGAGAGTATGGATTGGTAATTTCTTAACCTGCCATAGTCACTTCCGTGAGCGAATTTTGGCAGGATACTTGCAAGAAAACAAGAATATACCACTTAGTATATAGCTCAATCGTTGCGATATTTTCTATTATGAGGTTAATATGAGGTTAAAAAAGGGAGGACTGGGTGGATGGAAATGCTGAGAGGACAGGTGGACCATATTGTTTATGCTACTCCTGACCTGAATATTGCTATTGAACAACTGGAAGAATTACTGGGTATTACAGCCACTCCCGGGGGGCGGCATCCCGGTTGGGGAACTCATAATGCCCTTATTTCTTTGGGACCGGACAGCTACCTGGAAATTATCGGCCCTGATCCGGACAGTCCTAAACCGGAGCAGCCGCGGCCCTTTCAAATCGACAGTCTGTCAGCAGCGCGGCTGGTCACCTGGGTAGCTAAAGGCAGCGGGCTGACAGATTTGGTGAACCGGGCAAAACAGCAGGGGATTCTTCTGGGCGAGGTTATGGCGATGAGCCGGCACACTCCTGACGGCGAGCTGCTTTCCTGGCATTTGACCAATCCCATGACGATAGTTGCCGAGGGCCTCATCCCCACCTTTATTGACTGGGGCATTACAAGACATCCCGCGCTTGCCGCCGCCCAAGGTGCCTGTTTGGTGAACTTGCGGGCTGAGCATCCGGACGCGGCGAAGGTGGCTAATAGTCTGGACGCTCTTGGCCTGGGGCTTCCGGTTGTAGCTGGCACGCAGCCAGGACTCATTGCGACCATCGATTGTCCGAAAGGGCGAGTGGAGCTGCGCTAAACAACTGTTCTGTGAATGTAGGACTAAAACGCTGTAAATGTGATATAATATAGCTATAATTTCTTTGGGAAAAAGAATAATAAAAAGCTTTCTAGGGTTCCGTGACGCAAGGTCAGTCTGGTCCGAGAGAAAGCGCACAGCAAGCTGTGTACACGGAAGGATAAAAGCCTGGGAGTACTTGAACCGGAGCAGGAAAAACGGACATTGAAAGAAAAAGCCTCCAGTCGTAGGATAGAATTACGACTGGAGGTTTTGTCATGTCAGGGAAAAAAGGGATGTCACGGTATGGCCAGGAGATGAAAGAGATAGTAGTCCAGGGGTATCGTAGAGGGATTAGCATACGCGAATTAAGCAGACAATATGGAATCAGTCGGTATGCCATCCAGAGCTGGTGCGGTCTGCGCAAGGAGGTAGAACTTCGCCATGCGGCGCCGCTGCCCAAGGGACGACCTACAGAAAAGTCGAAAACGCAGGAACAAACCATAAAACGTCTACAAATGGAAAA